>CAZFKD010000281.1:0-6073 GCA_964519695.1 uncultured Spirochaetaceae bacterium | reverse complement strand
GATCGGCGACCCGGCCCCGCAGCTGCGCCGTCGCGATGACGCCGGCCTGCATCGAGACCTGCTCGCGGTAGACGCCGCAGCTGTCTTCCATGACCTGATTCAGCTCTCGCCGGATGGCCGAGATCTTCTCGCCGCCCTTCTTGCGACCACGCAGGTTCGCGACGCGGCCCGCCTCTTCCTCGCATTGCGCGATGACGGCCCGCTCGTCGCCGGCCCCGGCGCCCTTCGAGTAGGTCATGGCATGGCGGGCGGCCGCGGCGCCGAAGACCAGACATTCGGTCAGGGAGTTCGAGCCGAGCCGGTTGGCGCCGTTGATCGAGACGCAGGCCACCTCGCCCGCGGCGTAGAGGCCGGGCAGGATCGTCGCGCCGTGGATGTCGGTATCGACGCCGCCCATCATGTAATGGACGACCGGGCGGATCGGGATCGGCGTCGTGACGGGATCGACGCCGACGTAGGTCTTCGCCAGCTCGCGCACGAAGGGCAGCTTGAAGTTGATGACGTCCGCGCCGAGATGGGTCAGGTCGAGATGGACGTAGGCGCCATACGGGCCCGAGAAGCCGCGGCCCGCTTCGATCTCCTGCACGATGGCGCGGGAGATCATGTCGCGCGGACCGAGCTCGGCCTTCTTGCCGACGCCGTAGTCGTAGTCGACGAGGAAGCGCTCGCCCTTGTTGTTCTTCAGGTATCCGCCCTCGCCGCGGGTGGCTTCCGTGATGAGGATGCCGGTACCGGGCAGGCCGGTCGGATGGTACTGGACGAACTCCATGTCCTTGAGCGGGACGCCCGCGCGATAGGCGAGCGCCATGCCGTCGGCGGTCTTGATGGTCCCGTTGGTCGTGAAGGGGAAGATCTTGCCGCCGCCCCCGGTCGTGAGGATGATGCCTCGGCCGAGGATCGCGTTGTACTCGCCCGTCCGGATGTCGAGCGCCGCGACGCCGCGGCATGCGCCGCCGTCGACGAGCAGCTTGGAGACGAAATACTCGTCGTAGCGCACGATGTTCTTGAAGCGCATCGAGTGCTGGAAGAGCGCGTGGAGCATGTGGAAGCCGATCTTGTCGGCCGCATACCAGGTCCGCTTCGTCGTCATGCCGCCGAAGGCGCGGGTCGCGACGGTGCCGTCTTCGTTGCGCGAGAAGGGGCAGCCCCAGTTCTCGAGCAGCGCGAGCTCCTTGGGCGCCTGCTCGACGAAGTAGACGATGGCGTCCTGGTCGCCGAGGAAGTCGGAGCCCTTGACGGTGTCGAAGCCGTGCAGCTCGAGGTTGTCGTCGTCGCGCGCGACGGCCGCGGCGCCGCCTTCGGCCGAGACCGTATGGCTGCGCATCGGATAGACCTTGGAGACGAGCGCGATCGAGGCGTTCGGATGGTTCTCCGCGGCTTCGATCGCCGCCCGAAGCCCCGCTCCGCCGCCACCGACGATGACGATGTCATGTCGGAACACATTCATGGGTCAATCCCTCTCCAACGCTCTTGCAAACGCTCTTGCCCTCGGCAGATCCCGATCGGCCCCACCGATCGGGAGTCGATCGGGGACCGATCCGGAGCCCATCCGGAGCCCATCCGAAATCCAGGTCTGTTCGGCGCGTTCATGCCCGCGCGCCCCTCGTCGGGCCGGACCCTAGCTGGCCCGGAAGCGCCGTCCTACCCCAGCGCCACCGGGTTTTAACCGAAGTGACTTGCGAAGGAAAGATGATCGGAGGTTCCACTTCGCAAGACGGTGGCATCTGCGCAGGCGGATCGAGGGAGTCACCGGGTCGCTCCGCGCCCTTCGGCGTGCCCTGCAGCGCGCCCGCGCGAACGCGCGCTCGCCGCCGCCCGACCCGCCCGAATCGGCGCGTCAGGCGGGCAGCGACGGTTCCTGCTGGGTGAGGCAGTGGACCGCGCCCAGTCCCAGAACGAGGTTTCGGCCGGGGATCGGCACGACCGGGCGATCGGGGATCGCCTGCTCGAGGATCGCGATCGCCTCGCGATCCGCGTCGACCCCGAAGACGGGCAGCAGCACCGCCGCGTTCGCGAAGTAGAAGTTGGCGTAGCTCGCCGGCAGCCGGCCGTCGGGCCCCGCGACGACGCCGGGCGTCGGCAGCTCGATGATCTCGAGGCGCCGGCCCCGCGCGTCGGTCATGCCCTCGAGCCGCTCGCGATTCTCCTTCAAGACCCGGTAGTTGGCGTCCGCCGGATCGCGCTCGACGATCGTTACGACGCGGCCCTCGGCGACGAAGCGCGTCAGATCGTCGACATGGCCATCCGTATCGTCGCCCTCGATGCCGTCGCCGAGCCAGAGGACCTTCTCGGCCCCGAATGCCTCGCCGAGGACGCGCTCGAGCCCGGCCCGGGAGCGGTCATGGCCGGGGCGGTCGCGGTTCGGGTTCAGCAGGCAGGACTCGGTCGTCAGGATCGTGCCGGCCCCGTCGCCGTCGATGCCCCCGCCCTCGAGCACGAGATCGAAGACGACGCGCGGCACGCGGGCGACCTGCGCCATCTGCTCCGCGACCCGTTCGTCCCGGTCGAACGGCGGATATTTCCCGCCCCAGGCGTCGTAGAGAAAATCGAGCAGGACCCGGCGCGGGCCGTCTTCCGTCTCTTCGAAGACGAAGATGCCGCCGTGATCCCGGACCCAGGCATCGTTCGTGGGGATGCCGCGCAGATGGACGCGGGAGAGATCGTCGATGCCGGCGCCGAGCAGGCGCGTGCGGACGTGCTCCGCGAGCCCCGGATCGCCGACGTTGATCTCGACGTCCTCGCCCGGCAGGATCGCGCGCACCATCTCGCAGAAGGCGTCCTCGGCCTCCCGCAGACGCGCCGGCCAGGTCTCGCGGTTGCGCGGCCAGGAGAGCCAGGTCGCGCGGTGCGGCTCCCATTCGGCGGGCCAGCGCCGTCTCGGCGGCTGGGTCACGAGCGCCCTCGCCCGCCCGGCGCATCGCCCCGACCGCGCGCGTCCGGCCGCGCGGCGCGATCGAACGCGTCGCCGCGATCGCTGAAGCGATCGGTGAGCCCTTGATAGGCGTCGATGCGGCGATCACGCAGGAACGGCCAGTCGCGGCGCACGCGCTCGCTCGCGCCCCGGTCGCATTCGACGACGAGCACGGCCTCCGCATCGTCCGGCGCGACGGCCAGCATGCGGCCCATCGGATCGGCGACGAAGGAGCTGCCCCAGAAGCGAATGCCGGTCCCGGACGCGCCCTCGAGCGTCTCATGCCCGACGCGATTCACACCGACGACGAACAGCCCGTTCGCGATCGCATGCGCGCGCTGGATGGTATGCCACGCGTCGCGCTGGGCGGCGTCGACCGCCGGATCCTCCTCGAATTGCCAGCCGATCGCCGTCGGGTAGAAGAGGATCTCCGCACCGAGCAGCGTCGTCGCGCGCGCGGCCTCGGGAAACCACTGATCCCAGCAGACGAGCACGCCGAGGCGACCGGCCGCCGTCTCGTGGACCTGGAAACCGAGATCGCCGGGCGTGAAGTAGAACTTCTCGTAGTAGAGCGGATCGTCCGGGATGTGCATCTTGCGATAGCGGCCGGCGAGCTGACCGGTCTCGTCGAGGACGACGGCCGTGTTGTGGTAGAGGCCGGCCGCGCGGCGCTCGAAGAGCGAGACGACGAGGGAGATCTGCAGATCTGCGGCCTGCCTCGAGAGCGCGTCCGTCGACGGCCCCGGGATCGGCTCGGCCCAGTCGAAGCGGCGCGCGTCTTCGCTCTGGCAGAGGTAGTAGGTCCGGAAGAGCTCCGGGAGGCAGACGACCTCGGCGCCCCGCCGCGCCGCGTCCGCGATGCCGTCCATCGCGAGCGCGAGATTGCGCGCGGGATCGGCGTCGCAGCGCATCTGGACGAGCCCGACCTGGAGGGGCGCATCGGCCCTCGCCGGCCTCCCGCCGCTCTTGAGAGCGCCGCCCGCCCGAGTTTCGCTTCGCGTTTCGGCCATGGCGGCCCTGGATAAATCAGCGCCCCCGCCCGCGCAACCGCGCGAGGGATTCAGCCCGCGTGACCGCCCCTGTCACGGGCTCGGGCGAGCCTCGCGACATTCGATCCGCGGCGCAGGAGCGGGCACGACCGGGAAGGAGGGGACGATGGAGCGCAGGGCGATGGCGAATGGCGTGATGGCGAATGGCGCGATGGCGAGAGGTGGAATCGCGAGAGGGGGAACGGCGAGAGCGGGGCTGGGCAATCGATCGAGCTGGGTCCGGACACGCGCCGCGGATCGACCCCATGCGCGGCCGGACGCCTTCCGGGGCGCGATCGCGAGCGCTGGGGGCATCGATCCGGCATTCCCGCGGAGGTCCCGGCTCGATTGGAGCGGCGTTCGGGCAGGTCTCCTCGAGGTCTCCCTGACCCTCGCGGCGACGATCGGGCTCGGATTCGCGTGGGCCGCCGTCGAGAGCGCGCGGCTCGGGGCTCCGGCCGGGGGTTCCGCCTCTCGCGGCGAAGAGCGCGCGATCACGGCCGCCGGCTTCGAGACCGGATACCCTGCATTGCTTCCGACCGGGCGCTGAGGTCCGGGCGAAGACCGGATTCGACGAGGAGACTGCGATGAGCCGATCGGGAGCCAGCCCCCTCGATCCGTGGATCGAGACGGAGCTCGCCGCGAGTCCGCGGCGGATGCTGCTGGTCGACGGCTTCAACGTGCTGCATACGGTGCTGCTCACGGGCGAGCGCGACTCGATCTGGTGGGGGCGGGCGGCGCGCGAGAAGCTGCTCGCGCGAGTCTGCGCCTGGCCGGAGAGCGGCGACGAGATCTGGGTCGCGTTCGACGGCTCGCAGCCGGCCTGGTCCGTCTTCGCCGTTCGGGCCGCAGGCGCTCCGGCCGCGGGCGCGGATCCCGATCCTTCTCGAGGTCGAGGTCGCGGGCCGATCGTCCATAGCCTGTTCGTCGAGTCCGCGGACGATTGGATCGTCCGCCGGGCACGGCGGGCGAGCGAGCCGGCCCGCACGATCGTCGTCAGCGCAGATCGCAAGGTCGCGGGACGGGCGCGCAGCGCGGGCTGCGAGGTCTGGTCGCCGTGGGCCTTCATCGCGAAATGTCTCGCGCCGGAAGCGCGCGATGCGGCCGAGCCGTCTTCCGGAAGGGCTCCCGCGGGCGACGCGCCGGCCGGGGAAGTCCGCCGCGATCATGTCCTCGCCTGCGAATTCGATCAGCCGGCGGCGCCGGCCGGCGGCGACGGAACGCCAGGCCCGTTGCCGCGACCTTCCCCGAGCGTGCTCTCGTAGAGATCGATGATCTTCGAGGCGTTCTCCTCGACGGCTCGGCCGGAGACGTCGATCTGCTGCCAGCCGTGGCGGCGAAACAGCTTGCGGGCGCGATCGAGCTCGAGCATGACCTGGTCGGGATCCGTGTACTCCGTCGCGGAGGGCGCACGCATCGAGCGCAGCCGCGCGTTTCGGACCGAGAGCAACGTGGCGGGATCGACGGTCAGGCCGAAGACCCGGCGCTTGTCGAGCTCGAGGAGCTCCTTCGGCGGGTCCATCCCGGGAATGAGCGGGACATTGCCCGTCTTGTAGCCGCGCTGCGCGAGATACATCGAGAGGGGGGTCTTCGAGGTCCGCGAGACGCCGGTCAGGACGATGTCGGCCTCGTGGAGCGTCCGCAGGTTGGCGCCGTCGTCATGGCGAACGGCGAATTCGACGGCATCGACGCGATCGAAATAGTCGTCGGAGAAGCCGTGCAGCAGACCCGGCTGGTGGCGCGGCTCGACCTTGAGGCGCTGCGCGACCCGCATGATGAGGGGGCCGAGCAGATCGACGGCGACGACCCCGCGCGCATCCGCCTCGCGCAGCAGGGCCGCCACGACGTCGCCCTCGACCAGGCTGAAGACCACCAGCGCGCCCGCCTGCTCGGCCTGCTCGATCACGCGGCGAGCGTCGGAGATGCTGCGCGTATCGCGGAAGACGCGCAGCCGCCAGCGATGCCGGAACTGGATCATCGCCGCGCGCACGGCGGCGCTGCCGGTATCGCCGGTGCCGTCGGAGACGACGAAGACGGTCATGTCGTTGCGGACGTCGTCGTTCGCAGAGGTCATGGCGCGATCGTAGCGGCGACGCCGGCGGCGGTCTCGTCGAAATCGCGCCCGGCGCCCGTT
>CAZFKD010000280.1:4009-6096 GCA_964519695.1 uncultured Spirochaetaceae bacterium | reverse complement strand
CGGACCCACGGCGAGCGCCCGCGCGGTCCGGGGCTCGCCCAGGACGACGCTCATCTCCCCGAAGAACTCGCCGGGCCCGAGCTTCGCGACGACCCGCTTGCCCGCCTGCCCCTGGCGACAGATTTCGACCTGCCCCGACTGGATCACGAACAGATGGCTGCCCTCGTCGCCTTCGTCGAAAATGACGTCGCCGTCGTCGAACGCGCGCTCGAAGGCGCGGCGTACCTGGATCTGGGTCGATTCGCTGTGGTCCAGAACCGAGTTCCCCCGGCTGGCGTCCCGGGTGGACGCGGCCTGCGGGGGATTTCGTCTCGCCCGAAACCCGACTTGAGGCGGCCAGGCCTCTCAGGGGCCGGCGGCCTCGGCCTGACGGATCGCTTCGAGACGCGCGTCGATCTCGTCGCGGCGCCAGACGCCCATGTGGCGCGTCTGGATCCGGCCCTCGCGGTCGAGGAGCACGAGGCTCGGGAAGCCGAGCACGCCGTAGCGCATGGCGAGCGCCTGATCGCCGAGCGCGATCGGGTACTCGAACCCGCGCTCTTCGACCCAGGCGGCGACCTCGGCCGGCGGATCCGTATCCACCGAGATGCCGAGGACCATGACCCCCGCGTCCCCCGCCTCGCGCCAGAGCGCGTCGAGGATCGGCATCTGGACCTCGCACGGGGCACACCAGGTCGCCCAGAAATCGAGCACGACGAGCTTGCCGCGCAAGGACTCGAGCTCGATCTCCCCGCCCGAGAGGAGCGGGAGCCGGAACTCGGGCGCCGGCCCGAGCGGATCGAGCGCGACCGGCTCGCCCCCCTCGCAGCCGAGGTCGAGCAACAGGCCGGCGGCAACGAGCAGGGCCGTGCCCCATCCCGCGCCGCTGCGCCGCGGGCCGCGCGGTTCGCCTGCCCTGCGCTGCATCACTGGAGCCAATCCTCGGCCCGCACGACGAGCTCGCCGAGGAACGCGAACTGGCTGTTGAACCAGGCGAGCTGGTTGGTCACGAGCAGCAACCCGACGCCGACCAGCAGCGCGCCCGAAACGATCTCGAGCGTGCGAAAATGGCGCTTCATGTGCTGCAGCGCGCGGAAGAAGGCGTCGAGGCTGTAGCCCGCGACGAGAAAGGGAACGGCGAGCCCCGCGGAGTAGACCGCCAGCAGCGCGATGCCCTGGTAGACCGTCTCCCGGCTGCCGGCCAGCGTCAGCACCGCGCCGAGAATCGGCCCGATGCACGGCGACCATCCGAATCCGAAGCCGACCCCGACCACGAACGCACCGAAGAAACCCGGCGTCCCCTTCAGCTCGAAGCGCGTATCCCGCAGCAGCCAGCCGATCCGCAGGACACCCGCCATGTGGAGCCCGAAGACGATGATCGCGAGGCCGGCGAGCTGCGCGATCCCGAGCTCGAAGCCGAAGAGCGTGATCTGCCAGCTGCGCAGCACGCGCCCCAAGGCGAAGGCCGATGCGCCGAGCACGATGAAGACGAGCGAGAAGCCGCAGACGAAGCCGAAGCAGGCCTCCATCACCTTCGCCCGCCGCCTGCGCCGGGCCACGTCGTCGACCTCGAACGCATCACCGGAGGCGGGCTCGCCCGCCTTCCCCCCATCCGATCTCGCGGCCGGCCCCCCGCCCGCGGCGGCTTCGACGGCGGTTGCATCGGCGAGATCCCGCACCGAGATCCCGGAGATCAGCGAGAGATAGGCCGGCATCAGCGGCATCACGCAGGGCGAGAGCACCGAGATCAGCCCGGAGGCGAATGCGATCGGAATCTGGGCAAGTAGGTCGGACATCAAGGCGACCGAGAGTGCCTTGTCGGCCGGGGGGGCGC
The DNA here is from genome assembly GCA_964519695.1 of uncultured Spirochaetaceae bacterium. Classification (GTDB taxonomy): domain Bacteria; phylum Myxococcota_A; class UBA9160; order UBA9160; family UBA4427; genus UBA4427. The sequence goes on along the minus strand of CAZFKD010000280.1, from coordinate 4,283 downwards.
CAGCGAGCCGCTCTGGCGCAGGCGCGAAGCGGAAGCCGCGGCCCGTTTCGGCCGCGACTTCCGCCTCGCCCTGTCGGCCTGCACAGCCGACCGCGCCGGGATTGCAGAGGTAGCGGCAGCCGGCGCTGAGGTCCAGACCGATGGCGTCGGCTGCGATGTAGCCGAGGACATCGCGGGGCGAGAGGACCGAGCGGCTGTCGGTGCCGCGGGCCTCGAAGACCAGGGGAACGTGGGTGTGGCCGAGCAGGCAGATTTGCCGGTCGACGCCGCGGAA
>CAZFKD010000280.1:0-3999 GCA_964519695.1 uncultured Spirochaetaceae bacterium | reverse complement strand
GCCGTAGGCGTCGGCCGAGTACGAGTCCACCGGCGTCGTGTCGACCACCGGTCCGGCGGCGACCGCCTTCGGCTGCTCGACGGGCATGACCGACGGATCGCGTCCGATGAACACGAGCGGCTCCTCGCCGCGCAGGATCTCGGGCGTGATCACGTAGGTCCCGCGCAGCGAGCGGACGTAGACCTTGTCGGCGACCTCGGTATCACCCGCCGTGAACACCCAGGCGAGCGAGCCGATCACGAGGCCCCCGACGGCGTACACCAGCTTGACGGGGCTGTAGACGAGCGACGACAGCGCCGCCGCGGCACCCATGCCCGATTCCTTGCTGACTTCCTTCGTCTGGTCCCCCGCCAGCGCGATCGAAGGCGAGGCCAGCAGGCAGGCCGCGAGCACGCCGGCGACGAGCGCCTGCCATCGAACACCGAACGGCCCCGGCGCTCCTGCCCGCGCTGCGTCCACCGCTGCCGAATGCGCCGATTTCGAACGCGCCTGTGCCGGCCGCTCGGATCCCGGGCGTGCGCCAACCCTGCCCGGACCGAAGCCCGAGCGCGAAGCTGCATTGATCATGATCTGTCCAACCTCTCTTGCCCGGCAGCGCGCATCGCATCACGGCGAAGGCCGATCCGGACAGGTTATGCGATCGGCGGGAAGACCCCGACGACGCCTCTCACGTTCCCCCACGCGAGAGTTTGGCGGATCTTCCTCTATCGGCAAGGCGGCAGCGCGATTCGGGAACCCGGATCACAGACCCTGATCGGTGTCGAGCAGGATCGTGACCGGTCCGTCGTTCACGAGCGAGACCTGCATCGCGGCACCGAAGCGGCCGGTGACGACCGGCAGCGCCTCTGCTTCGACCGCGGCGACCAGCGCATCGAAGAGCGGGCGCGCATGGTCGGGGGCCGCCGCCTCGCCGAAGGACGGACGCCTTCCCCTGCGCGCGTCGCCGTAGAGGGTGAACTGGGAGACCAGACCGACGGTGCCGGCGACGTCGACGACCGAGCGCTCGAAGCGGCCTGCCTCGTCCGGGAAGATCCGCAGACCGGCGATCTTGCGCGCCAGCCATCCGACCTCGCCCGGACCGTCGCGCTGGCCGATGCCGACGAGCACGAGCAGACCGCGGCCCATGCGCGCGATCGCAGCGCCGTCGACCTCGACCTCCGCACCGAGCACGCGCTGCACGACCGCCCGCATCGCTCAGATCTCGCGCTGGTCCTGAAAGCGGCCGCGGTAGACGGCCCGCCCCTCGGTCCGCATCAGGACGATCTGGCAGATCCGGACCCCGGGTACGATCTCGAGGGCGCGGCTCGAGACGTTGCTCATCTCGAGCACCTGACGGTTCGAGACGCCGGGCTGCACGAATGCCGAGGTCACGTGGATCATGAGGCCGAGGCGGGCGAAGCGGCTGCGGCCTTCGAGGAAGCCGCACAGATCGTCCGGGAGCGTGATGTGCTCGGCCGTGATGCCGTGGATCGTCACGCCGGGATCGAGCCGGAAGGGCTTTTCGAGAGCGAGCACGCGAGTGTGGTCGCGATAGTCGGTGTGATCCTCGACCCGGATCGGCACGGAGTCGTTCGCGATCGACCGGATCTCCCGCCCGAGCGTCAGGTCGATCGAGGCGACCCCGACCTGGCTGCGCTCGAAGGGATCGATCCGGATCCGGCCTTCATCGATCTCTCGCAGGATCACGTCGCGGGTCAGCACACTCATGGGGGCCGCATGATACCCTGAGCCGATGCCGCATCCATTCTTCGAGCTGCCGCATCCGCTCGTGATCGGCCATCGCGGCGCGGCCGGCGAGTATCCGGAGAACACCCTGCCCTCCTTCGAGGCCGCGCTCGCGAGCGGCGCCGCGATCCTCGAGAGCGACGTCCACGTCAGCCGCGACGGCGTGCCGATCCTGCTGCACGACCCGACCCTCGAACGCGTCTGCGGCGTCCCCGGCGCCGCCGGCGATCGGACCTGGGAGGAGCTCGCCCGGCTCGACGCCGGCGCCGGATTCCGCACGGCGACGGGCGATGCGCCCTATCGCGACCGCGGGATCCGGATCGTGCGCCTCGCGGAGGCGTTCGAACGGTTCCCGGACGCGCGCTTCAACCTCGAGATCAAATGCGAGGGCGAAGCGGTGCTGCGCGAGACCCTGCGTCTGATCGAGCGCCATGGACGCGCCGACCGGACGCTGCTGACCGCGGGAGACGACCCGGTCATGCGCGGTCTGCGCAGCGCCGTCGCCGGATCGGGGCTCCGGCCGGCCCTCGGAGCCAGTCTCGGCGAGATCCTCGCGGTGATCGAGAGCGCGCTGCGCGGCGAGCCGATGCCCGAGGGCGTGATGGCGCTGCAGATCCCCGCCGAGTTCGCGGGCCGCCCGCTCGTGACCCCGGCGCTCGTCGAGCACGCCCATGCCCACGGCGTCGAGATCCATGTCTGGACGATCAACGCCCTCGAGCAGATCGAGGCCCTGCTGCGAGCGGGCGTCGACGGGATCGTGACGGATCATCCGGGCCGGATGGCCCGCTGGCTCTCGGAGTCGCGGCGTGGCTGAAGCGACGTCCGCCCCGATCGATCCCGTTTCCGCTTTCTTTCGCGAGGAGCAGGGCGAGCTCGTCGCGGCCGCGTCGAACGGTCGCGTGCTCGATCTGGCCTGTGGCCGCGGCCGGCATGCCCTCGCGGCCGCGGCCCTCGGCCTCGACGTCGTCGCCGTCGACCGAAACGGGGAACACCTCGCAGAGCTCGCCCGGGCCGCTCGCGGGCTGCCCGGCCGCATCGAGACCTGCGCTGCGGACCTCGAGCAGGACAGGCCGCCCGATCTGCCGGGCGCTCCCTTCTCGGCGATCCTGGTCTTTCGCTATCTGCATCGCCCGCTCGCGCCGGCGATCGCGGGATGGCTCGCGCCCGGCGGACTGCTGCTCTACGAGACCTTCACCGTCGCCCAGCGCACGCTCGGCTGGGGCCCCGGCCGCAACGCCTTCCTGCTCGGGCCCGGCGAGCTGCCGCGGCTCTTTCCCGGCCTCGTCGTCGAGCGCTTCGAAGAGGGCGAGACGAGCGGGCCCCGACCCGCCTGGACCGCGCGGCTGCGCGCCCGGTGCCCCCTGCCCGACTCGTCGCGTTAGGCGTCCGCTACCCCGTCCGCCGCGGATCGCGCATCGATCTGCGCCAGCGCCCAGCGCGCGTGCTCGCTCAACAGCGCGTCGTCGCCCGCCGCATGCCGTGCGACCGCCGGTCGGAGCGCCGGAAGACCCGAGTTGCCCGCCGCAATCAGCGCATTGCGCAGCAGGCCCCGCCGACGCGAGCGCCGGAGCGCCGTCCCGCGCGTCGCCGCGAGAAAACCGGCCTCGTCGAGCGCCAGGATCCAGGCGAGCGACGGTGCCCGCCAGGTCTCCCGCACCTCGAGACGTGCGCGCAGCCCGAGCGGATCCGCCAGCGGCCGGCGCGGGCGGCTGCGGTTCCAGGGGCAGACGGTCTGGCAGACGTCGCATCCGAAGACGTGATCGCCCTGGGCCGCACGCAGCGGCTCGGGAATCGCGCCCCTCAGCTCGATCGTCGTATAGGAGAGACAGCGCGTGGCATCGAGCACGTAGGGCTCGGGAAAAGCGTCCGTCGGACAGGCGTCGAGACAGGCGCGACAGCTTCCGCAGTGGTCGACGGCGGGGACGTCGGGCGCGAGCTCGAGGTCGCAGAGCACGACGCCGAGCATCAGGTTCGACCCGAGCTCCGGATGGATCAGACAGGTGTTCTTGGCGATCCAGCCGAGGCCGGCCTGCTCGGCGGCTGCCTTCTCCGCGACCGGACCGGTGTCGACATAAGATCGAGATCGCACGGGTTGCCTCGCCAGCAGCGGCAGGGCGGCCTCGAGCGCCCGCAGTCGGTCGAGCAGGACGTCGTGGTAGTCGTCGCCGCCCGCATAGCGCGCGACGACGCCCGTCCCCTCCCCCGTCGCGGCGGGATCCGCGGCCGGGGCGCAGGCCAGACCCCCGACGATCAGCGTGCGCAGGCCCGGCAGCA
>CAZFKD010000279.1:0-6097 GCA_964519695.1 uncultured Spirochaetaceae bacterium | reverse complement strand
GGGCGCATGAGCGAGATCCTCGGAAGAATCCAGGCGCTCTGGGACGGTCTCGCACCGCGCGAGCGGATCCTCGTCGGCGCCGCCGGGGGCGCCCTCGCCTTCGTGATCCTGCTCTTCGGGATCGTGCTGCCGATCCGCGGCGCCGTCGATGCGGCGAAGAGCGAGGCCGAAGAGGCGGCGCGCCAGCTCGCACAGATGCAGCGGATGAAGCGCGAGTGGGACGATCTCAGCGTCCGGCTCGTCGAGGTCGAGGGCCGGATCCAGAACGGCCGCGAGGGTCAGAACCTGCTGACCCTGCTCGAGGCGCTCGCGGCGCGGGCCGGGGTGAAGCCGACGTCGATGGAGAAACGACAGTCGGGAGAGAGCGAGCGCTACGAGGAGACCAAGGTCGAGGTCAGCCTCAAGAACGTCACGCTGCAGCAGGCGGTCAGCTACCTCGCGAGCATCGAGACGGCGGATCAGCCGCTCTCGATCAAGAGCCTTCGCATCAAGCGGCGCGCCGGGCTCTCGGACTCGGGCACGGCCGCCGATCTGATCGACGTCACGTTCTCCGTCTCGGGCTTCAAGCCGCTCGCATGAACGCAGTGACCGGCCATGCCGCTGGCCGCGCTGCGGTCCGGTAGAGTGGGCGCGTGACGGAACCCCGCCTCGCCCGACCGGCCGCCGCGCCGGGCTCGATCCCGCTCTGGGTGACGATCCCGCTCGCCGTCGCGCTGACGATCACCTTCATTGGGCTGCTCTTTCCCTGGGACGCGGTCGCCCGTCGGCTCGCCTTCGAGATCGGCGCGGCCAGCGGCGCGCGGGTCGAGATTGGCGCGCTGGCGCCGGCGTGGACGGCACGGGGGCCGGTGCTGCGCGCGCGCGAGGTGCGGATCGAGCATCCGTCGGTCGAAGCGCTCCGGGTCGATCCGCTCGAGGTCGCGCCGCGCTTCTCGATGGCCTGGCTCTCGGGCCGGCCGCGGCTGCGCGTGTATGCCGATAGCGCACTCGGGCGGATCGATGGCGTGCTGGTGCTCGGGCCGGAGCCGGCCTTCGATGGCCGCGTCGAGCGAGTCGCGATCGAGCGCCAGCCGCTGCGGCTCGCCGCCGCCGGCGTGCGCGTCGTCGGCGAGCTCGCCGCGATCGCCGACGTCGCCCTCGACCCGGGCGGGACGCTGCGCGGGCGCGTCGAGTTCGAGTCGCCGGCGCTGCAGATCGAGGCGGCGCTGCTCCCCCTTCCACTGCGATTCAGCCGCGCGACGGGAACGCTCTCGATCCTCGAGAGCGGCGCGACGCGCATCGAGTCCGTCTCGCTGGAAGGCGAGCAGCTCCGCGGGACCCTCGAAGGGGAGATCGGCCTCGTCCATCACAGCCAGGCCCCGCCGCTGGCGCTCGATGCGGAGGTCGAAATCCTCGATCCCGAGCTGCGCGCCCTCGCCCAGGCCGCGCAGCTCCCGATCGGCGCCGACGGACGCGCCGCGCTCCGGATCGGGGGCACCGCCGCCCTGCCGACCTTCACGTCCCGGAGCCGCCCGTGACGTGCTGCCGCGCGACCCGCCGGAGCCGCCGATGACTTCGGGCGCCGCCGAACAGCTGCAGAAGGTCTTCAAGACCCTCGCCGATCCGACCCGGATCCGGATCCTGCGCCTGCTCGAGCAACAGGAGCTGCTCGTCGGCGAGCTGATGGCGATCCTCGGCATGGCGCAGTCCCGCGTTTCCCGCCATCTCGCGATCCTGCGCGAAGCGGGCCTGCTCACCGATCGCCGCAAGGGCACCTACGTCGCCTATCGATCGAGCCTCCCAGACACGGGCCCCTGGCGCGACGCCTGGAACCTCGCCCGCGCGGGCCTCGCCGGCGATCCGACCGCCGACCGCGACGACGCGCTCCTGCGCCGCACGCTCGCGAGCCGCAGCGCGCGCTCGGGTCGTGATTTCTTCGAGGAGGTCGGACCGGACTGGGATGCGCTCCGGCGCGTCTTCGGCGACGACCTGCTGCGCGCGCGCGCGATCATGGCGCTCGTGCGGCCCCCGCTCCGGGTCGCCGACATCGGCACGGGGACGGGTGTGCTCGCCCTCGAGCTCGCCCGCCAGGGCCTCGACGTCGTCGGCATCGACCGATCCGAGGCGATGCTCGAAGCCGCCCGCCAGAAATGGGCGCAAGAGGCGGGGCAGCTGCGCGGCTCGATCGTGTTCCAGGCGGGGGATGCCCATGCGCTGCCCCTGCCGGACGCGAGCGTCGATGCCGCGTTCGCCCACATGGTGCTGCATTCGCTCGAAGAACCCGAGCGGGCCGTGCGCGAGATGGCGCGCATCGTCCGCCCGGGCGGTCGCGTCGTCGTCGTCGATTTCCTGGCCCACGCGCACGGCTGGATGGAGCAGGAGCTCGGCCTGCTCTGGCTCGGCTTCGCCCCCGAGCTCGTGACGGCCTGGCTCGTACGCGCGGGCTTCGTCGACATCCGCGTGCAGCGCGAGGACCCCGATCCCCAACGCGATCTGCCCGCGAGCTTCGTCGCCGTCGCCGACCAGCCGGAGGCCGCGCAGGCATGACGATTCGCGCGGTCGTCTTCGATGCGACGGGAACCCTGATCGAGCCGCGCGAGAGCGTCGGCACCGTCTACGCCCGGGCCGCGCTCGCCGAGGGTGTCCGGCTGCCGGCCTGGCGCCTCGACGACGCCTTCGTGCGCGTCCTGCGCTCTTCGCCGCCCCTCGCTGCCGCCGCTGCCACGGGCGCGAACGCCGACGAACGCGCCGCTGCCGAGACCGCCTGGTGGATCGAGCGCGTGCGCCAGGTCTTCCAGGCGACCGACAGCACGGTCCAGTTCCGCGATCCGAAGGCCTTCGCCCTCTCCCTCTTCGAGACCTACCGGCGCGCCGAGACCTGGCGCGAGCGGCCCGGCGCCCGGCGCCTGCTCGAGCAGCTCGCCGGCGCTGGGCTGCGCCTCGCCCTCGCCAGCAACTTCGACCATCGCTTGCCCGAAATTCTGAAAGATCTCGGTTTATATCGCTTTTTCGAATCCATCGAGATCCCGTCCCGGAGCGGTCGCGCCAAGCCCGATCGGACCGTCTTCGAATCACTCGGCCGCGCCCTCGCGCTCGGCCTCGACGAGCTCGCCTACGTCGGCGACGACGCGCCCGAGGCGCTCGCAGCGATCGCCGCCCTCGGCCTCACGACCATCGACATCCGAGCCCTCGCCGACCTCGAAGCGGTCGCCGAGCGGCTCGGCGTCGCGCGGAGCGATCCCGATGCCCGCGCAGAATGCAGCGCCTGATGCCGCTAAGCTGCGAGCGGATCCTGCTCTGCTCGCCCACCGGCCTGCATCGCGAAAGTCCGCGACGCAAGACGGGACCGAAGGGGTGTCCCGAGATGCGAAGACAGCCGCGCTGGCCCGCGCGCCGAAAGAAGAGTCGAACGAGATGAATCAAGCGAGCGAGACGAACGGCCCCGCCGAGGCCCGCGCCCTCGCCTTCTTCCGCGACCGCTTCGCCCTCGACGATCACCTGCTCGAGAAAGTCCTCGAGACCGCGCTCGAACGGCAGGTGGACGCGGCCGATCTTTATTTCGAGCACACGACGACCGATTCCGTCTCCCTCGAAGAGGGCCTCGTCAAGTCCGGAGATCGCCACGTCGAGCAGGGCGTAGGCGTCCGTGCACTGCGCGGCGAACGCCAGGGCTACGCGCATAGCGACGACATCAGCCTCGCGAGCGCAAAGCTCGCGGCGGCGACCGCAGGGGCGATCGCCGACGAGCTCCGCCCGCATGCGCCGGTCGCGCTCGCCGCGCCGGCCGGCGCGCGCAATCTCTATCCCGTCACGACCCCGCCGACCGAGATCCCCACGCCGTTCAAGGTCGCCTGGCTGAACGAGATCGATGCCTACGCCCGCTCGCGCGATCCCCGCATCACGCAGGTCATGGCGAGCGTCGTCTGCCAGTTCAAGCAGATGCTCGTCGCGGCGAGCGACGGGACACGCGTCGGCGACGTGCTGCCGCTGATCCGCGTCAACGTCCAGGTCATCGCCGCCGACGGATCGCGGCGCGAGGTCGGCTACCAGGGCGCCGGCGGGCGCTTCGAGCTCGCGGTGCTCGCGGATCCGGCACGCTGGCAGCCGCTCGTCGACGAGGCCGTACGCATCGCGCTCCTGAATCTCGAAGCGCGGCCCTGCCCGGCCGGCACGATGGACGTCGTGCTCGGCCCCGGCTGGCCCGGCATCCTGCTGCACGAAGCGATCGGCCACGGCCTCGAGGGCGACTTCAACCGCAAACGCACGTCGGCCTTCTGGGACAAGCTCGGCCAGCGCGTCGCCGCCCCGGGCATCACGGTCGTCGACGACGGCACGCTCCCGGGCCGGCGCGGGTCGCTCAACTACGACGACGAAGGCACGCCGACCCAGCGCAACGTCCTGATCGAGAACGGCATCCTAACGGGCTATCTGCAGGATCGGCTCAACGCGCGGTTGATGGGCGTCGCTCCGACGGGCAACGGCCGGCGCGAGAGCTATGCGCATCTCCCCCTGCCGCGCATGACGAATACCTTCATGCTCGCCGGGCAGGACGATCCCGAGGAGATCGTGCGCTCGGTGAGGAACGGGCTCTACGCCGTCTCGTTCGGCGGCGGGCAGGTCGACATCACGAGCGGGAAGTTCGTGTTCAGCGCGTCCGAGGCCTATCGCATCGAGGACGGTCGTGTCGGCGCACCGGTCAAGGGCGCGACGCTGATCGGCAACGGCCCCGACGTCCTGATGCGCGTCAGCCGGATCGGCCACGACCTCGCCCTCGACCAGGGCGTCGGCACCTGCGGCAAGGACGGCCAGGGCGTCCCGGTCGGCGTCGGCCTCCCGACGATCCGCGTCGATGCCCTCACCGTCGGCGGGACCGAGGGATGAGCAGCGATCCGCGCAACGACGCGCTCCCGGACGTGGCGCTCCGGGCCCTCGAGGCGGTCCGCAAGGCGGGCGCGACGGAGGCCGACGTGCTGCTCGCCGTCGGCGACGACCGCGAGGTCCGCGTCCGCGGCAGCGAGATCGAATTCGTCAAGCAGGCCCAGGGCCGGGGCCTCGGCATTCGCGCGCTCGTCGCCGGCTCCGGCGGCATGCGAACGGCGATCGTCTCGACGAGCGACCTCGCACAGCAGACGATCGAGCGGATGGCCCACGAAGCCGTCGCCCTCGCCCGCGAGACGGCGCCCGATCCGCTCGCCGGCCTGCCCGAAGACGGCTTCGCCGGAGCCCTCCCGGATCTCGCACTCTTCGACCCCGCCGATCGGGACGTGCCGATCGCGGCGCGCATCGAGGACGCGCGCCGCGCCGAGTCGGCGGCGCGCGGCGCCGATCCGCGCATCGTCAATTCCGAGGGCAGCCAGGCCGGCTCGGGCTTCGCGCGCGTCGTCTATGCCAACAGCCGGGGCTTTTTCGGCGAATACGAATCGGCCTCGCATGGCCTCTTCTCCGAGCCGATCGCCCAGGATGCGAGCGGCATGCAGCGCGATCACTGGTCGACGAGCGCGCGGCGCCTGCGCGATCTCGAAGACGCTGCCGGGGTCGGCCGGAAGGCGGCCGCGCGCGCGCTCCGCCGCCTCGGCGCGAGGTCCGTCGGGACCTGCGAGGTGCCCGTCCTGTTCGATTCGCGCACCGCGCCGAGCCTCGTCGGCCAGCTCGCGTCGTGCGCGAACGGGTATTCGATCTACCGCCAGTCGAGCTTTCTCGCGGGCCGGATGGGCGAGGCGATCGCGAGCGGGCTCGTGACGATCGTCGACGACGGCCGGCTGCCGGGCGGCCTCGGCAGCAAGCCCTTCGACGGCGAAGGCCTCGCGACGCGGCGCAACGTGCTCGTCCGTGACGGCCGCCTCGAGAGCTGGCTCCTCGATCATTATTCCGCGCGCAAGCTCGGCCTCGCATCGACCGGAAGCGCTTCGCGCGGAACGGGCTCCGCCCCCCGCGCCGGCACGACGAATCTCTGGCTCGAGCCCCGCGCCGGCACCCTCGACGAGCTCGTCGCCGAGATCGATCGCGGCCTGCTCGTCACCGAGCTGATCGGCATGGGCTTCAACCCGACGACCGGCGATTATTCGCGCGGCGCGGCCGTTCTCTGGATCGAGCACGGCGAGATCGTGCACGCCGCCCA
>CAZFKD010000278.1:0-6115 GCA_964519695.1 uncultured Spirochaetaceae bacterium | reverse complement strand
TCCCGAGGGCGGAGCGCGGCAGGAGCGCGGCGACGGCCGCTGCCCGACCGACGCCTTCAGGAGTCTTCGTCGACCGCGACGAGCAAAACCGTCACGTTGTCGAGTCCGCCTGCGTGATTGGCGGACTCGACCAGCCGGCGGGCCGACGCGTCGAGGTCGCGCCCCTCGCCCACCCGCTCCGCGATCTCTGCGTCGCCGACGTGGGTCGTGAGCCCGTCGGAGCACAGCACGAAGACGTCCCCGGCCTGCGGCGTCATCTCCGCGAGATCCGGCTCGATCCGGGCGCGAACACCGAGCGCCCGCGTCAAGACATGGCGATGCGGATGGGCACGCGCCGCGGCTTCGCTGATCGCCTGGCGACGAAGCAGCTCTGCCACGATCGAATGGTCGTCGGTCAGCCCGCGCAGACGCCCCTGTCGCAGCAGGTAGGCCCGGCTGTCCCCGACGTGAGCGAGCGCCAGCCGCTCCGCGCCGAACAACATCGCGACGAAGGTCGTCCCCATGCCCGCGAGCTCGGCCTTGGCCTCGGCCGCCTGGAAGATCGCCCGATTGGCGCAGGCCACCGCCTGCCGCAGGCGCTCGGCGAGCGCCACGGATTCTCCCGCATGCGCTTCGATCGCGCGTGTCGCCGCGTCGACGGCGAGCTGGCTCGCGACCTGCCCGGCCCGGTGCCCACCCATTCCGTCCGCGACGACGAACAGACCGAGGGACTGCACGATCGCGTGGCGATCCTCGTTGGCCTGACGGCGGAGGCCGACGTGGGTGTGGGCGGCGGAGCGAAGCCGCATGCAGATCTCCCGGGGCAGGACGCAGGACGCGCGCCGCCCAACCGCTATCGGAGCGGGATGCGCAGGGCTTGACCTCGGACGGACACGGCTCACGGAGAGGCAAAAATCCCGTCAATCCCTTGCCGGAACGAGACGATACGACGCGCGAGCGGTACGCTCGTCGCCTGCCGGGCGAGCGCTGCCCGAACCGGGGGGACCGATGTCCAAGACGCTTCTGCTGGCCGACGACTCCGTCGTGATCCAAAAACTCGTAGGCCTGTCCTTTGCGAACGAGGACGTCGAGATCGTCTCGACCGACAACGGCGACGACGCGGTCACGAAGGCGAGGGAGATCCGGCCCGACATCGTGCTCGCAGACGTCGTCATGCCCGGAAAGAGCGGTTATGAGGTCTGCGAGGCCATCAAGCAGGACCCCGCCCTCGCCCATATTCCGGTCCTGCTCCTGACGGGCACCTTCGAGGCATTCGACGAGTCGCGCGCCCAGGCGGCGGGCGCGACCGGCCACATCACGAAGCCCTTCGAGGCGCAGGCGCTCGTCGAGCGCGTGAAGACGGTCATCAAGAACGCGACCCCACCCGCGACGGCCAGTCCGATCGCAGCGTCCACCACGCAGCGCGGATCCCGATCCGGGGTCGGTCCGGCGAGCGCGCCGCCCCGCGATTTCGCCGCGAGCAGCCCCCTTCTGGCAGACGACCTTTTCGCCGACGACGATCGGGATCTCTCGCCGCCGGCGAACAAGGGCTTCTTCGGGACGGTCGAATCGCTCGACGTGACACCTTCGCTCGGCGAGGAAGACCTGAGCGATGCCCTCGACCCGGACCTTTTCGGGTTGCCGGGGGACGTCGGCGGAACGACGCCGCGCGGAGGCGAGAGCTTCTCCGCCGCAGTCGAATCGCTCGAAATTCCGGAGCCGATGGCCGGCGCCGGTCCGGCGATGGACCGTTCGATCGAGGAATCGATGGCGGACGCCACGACCGCGTTCGTCGCCGAGACTTTCCTCGAGCCGATCGGGTCGGCAGCGCCGGACGGTCCCGGCTTCGCGACGCATCTCGGGCTCGACGATCCGATCGAAGTCTCGCCGCTCCCCGCCGAGGCATACGACCTGGATTCAGCGTTCGATCCCGAGCCCCCGTCGGCACCGATCGCGCTCGGCTTCGCCCGGGACGATGCGAATGCCGCGACTTCCCGCAGCCTGGATCGCCCGGGCGTCGTCACGGACCTCGACGAATTCCTGGCCGCGCCCTCGCCCGTTCCGGCGGAACGGCGCGCGACGCTGCAGCCGGAGGCACCGACGCTGCTCGACCTCGGTCCCGCCGAGCAGTCCGGAAACGATCTCGATTTCGGCTTCGACGTGTCGGAGCAGACCACGATCTCGAACGTCGATCTGCTCGAAGAATCGTTCTCGTCGCTGCTGGACGTCTCCGACTCGCAGATCCTCGGTGATTCGATGCCCTCGCTGGCGGGTCCAGCAACCCCGTCCGGCTCGCCGCGGGTCGAGCCTGCATTCGCGGATCTCGACCCGTTCTCGGTCGCGCCCGCGCGGACGACTCCACCACCGCTCGATCCCGCGCCCGCGCCGGCCACCGACTTCGACGTCTCCTCGAGCGACCTCGCGACGACCTCGCTGCACGAGACCGCGCCGCACCCGTTCGCCGCACCCCTCGCGCCCCCCGCGACTTCGCCCTCGCCGATCCCGTTCTTCGATCGGCCGTCGGGCGAAGTTCCGCCGCCGCTGCCCGAGAGCGCGCTCTCGGGTCAGCGCCACCGGACGCCGTCGGTCGACGACATGTCGCCGATGCTCCAGCAACACGTCCAGGAGACGCTCGAGAAGGTCGCCTGGGAGGCCTTCTCGGATCTGTCGGAAACGATCGTCAAGCAGGTGATCGAGCGGGTCGAGCGGATCGCCTGGGAGGTGATCCCGCAGATGGCCGAGACGCTCGTTCGCGAGGAGATCCGCAAGATGAAGGGCGACGTCGACTGAGGCCGGACGGCCTGCGATAGACTCGACGCCCATTCGATCGCTCCGGAGTCCTCCATGTCTCGCTTCCCGCCCCAGGCGGAATGGCAGGTCCTGCTCGACCTCGCGCTCGCCGAGGACGTCGGTCCGGGCGATCGGACGAGCCAGGCCGTCGTGGATCCGCTGCGCGAGGGCCGCGGACGCATCGAGGCGCGGGCGGATCTGGTCGTCTGTGGCCTCGAGATCGCTCGCGCCGTGTTCGCCCGCGTGGATCCGACCCTCGCCGTCGAGGTTCCGGCCGGCATCGACGAGGGGACCCGCGCGAAGGCGGGCGACGTCCTGATGCGGATCCAGGGACGTTATGCGTCGATCCTGACGGCGGAGCGCACGGCGCTGAACTTTCTCGGCCGTCTGTGCGGCGTCGCCAGCCAGACCAGGACCCTCGTCGACTCGATCGCGGACCTCTCGTCCCGTCTCGTCGACACCCGCAAGACGACGCCCGGCTGGCGCGTCCTCGAGAAGCACGCCGTCGCCGTCGGCGGCGGCATCAACCATCGCCGCGGTCTCTACGATGCCGTCCTCGTCAAGGACAACCACATCGCGGCCGCTGGCGGCCTCGACGCCGCGGTCCGGCGGGCGCTCGAACGCACGCCGGCGGGCATCCCGGTCCAGGTCGAGGTCGAGTCGGAGGCGATGGCCGACCGCGCCGTCGAGCTCGGCTGCAGGTTCCTGCTGCTCGACAATCTCGACCCCGAAACGATCCGTCGGATCATCGTCCGGCATGCTCCGAAGATCCTGCTCGAAGCGTCGGGCGGAATCCATGCCGGCAACCTCCGCCGTTATGCGGAGACCGGCGTCGCACGCATCTCGATGGGCGCGCTGACCCACTCGGTCCACGCCGCCGACGTCGCGCTCGAGATCGACCTGCTGCCGGGCGTCGGCGAATCCGCCGACCCGCCGGCGCTCGCGGCCACGCCGGGCGCGGACCCCGGTCGAGCGATGGATCGATGAGCAGCCCGGGGAGCGGCCCCGCCGCCGTCCTGACGGCGCTGCGCGAGCGCGCCGGGGAGGCCGTCTCGGGCGAGTCGCTCTCCGAGCGGCTCGGTGTCACGCGCGCCCAGGTCTGGAAGCATGTCGAGGCGCTGCGCAAGCGGGGCTATGCGGTCGAGGGCGAGCCGGGCGGCGGCTATCGCTTCGTTTCGGCGCCGGACCGGCTCTACCCCGAGGAGATCCTGCCGACCCTCGAGACCCGCTGGCTCGCCCGGAGCTACGAGCATCTCGAGACGACCGATTCGACCAATCGTGTCGCCTTCGACCGGGGCCGGGCCGGCGCGCCGGCCGGGACCACGATCGTCGCCGAGGCGCAGAGCGCCGGCCGCGGGCGGCTCGGCCGGGCGTTCTTCTCACCGGCGGGCAGCAATCTCTACACCTCGATCGTGCTGCGACCGACTTGCTCGATCGCCGACGCACCGACACTGATCCTCGGCGCCGCGGTGGCCGTCGCGGACTCGGTCGCGGCGTTCGTCGGCGATCCGGACGCCGTGGCGATCAAATGGCCCAACGACGTCCTGCTCCGCGGGCGCAAGACCTCCGGCATCCTGATGGAGAGCAGCGTCGAAGGGACGGGCATCGCGTTCGCGGTCGTCGGAATCGGCATCAACCTCAACGTCGATCGCGAGACCTTTCCGGAGGATTTCCGCGCGCTCGCGACCAGCCTCGCGAGCGAGCTCGGGCGGCCGGTCGACCGCGCGGCGTTCGCGTGCCGGCTCTTCGAAAGCCTCGAATCGGTCTTCGATCTCCATGCGGAGAGCGGATTCGAGGCGCTCCGGTCGCGCTTCGAGGCCTACTTTCGGATGGCGGGCGAGGCGGTCACCGTCGAGGCGCTCGGCGGCCCCCGGATCAGCGGACGTGCCCGCGGCATCGCCTCGAACGGTGCGCTCGAGATCGAGATCCAGTCGGGCGAGCGGGCGGGCGAAATCGTCCGGGTCCTGGCGGGGGACGTCACCCTGGCGAAGCCGCCCCCGAACGGGCGATGATCCGTCCCCCGCGACCGGCCCCCGGGCCGGGGCGGCGATCCGAAGGAAATGCGACTTGAGCGATCCGGTCCTCCTCGTCATCGACGTCGGCAATACCAACGTCACGCTCGGCGTCTTCGACTACACGGGCGCCGCCGCGACCCTGGCCCATCACTGGCGCCTTTCCACGCAGCGCGCCCAGACCTCGGACGAGGTCGTGATCTCGCTGTCGTCGCTCTTCGCGAGCGAAGGCCGCCAGCCGCGGGAAGTGACGCACGCGATCCTCTCGAGCGTGGTCCCTCCTGTGGTGCCGATCTGGGAGCGGGTCTGCACGAAGATCTTCGGCCATGCCCCCCAGATCGTCGGCCCCGGCATCCGCACCGGCATGCCCGTGCGCTACGAGAACCCCCACGAGGTCGGGGCCGACCGGATCGTCAACGCCGTCGCGACCTACGAGCTCTTCGGGGGCCCGGCGATCGCGGTCGACTTCGGAACCGCGACGACCTTCGACTGCATCTCGGCCCGCGGCGAATACCTCGGCGGCGTCATCTGCCCGGGCATCCAGATCTCGATGGAGGCGCTCTTCGAGCGGGCCTCGAAGCTCCACCGGGTCGAGATCGCGAAGCCGAAATCCGTGATCGGCCGGACGACGACCGGCGCCCTGCAGTCCGGCCTGCTCTACGGCTACGCCGGCCTGGTCGATTCGATGAATGCGCGGATCAAGACGGAGCTCGGGGCCGAAGCCCGGGTCGTCGCCACCGGGGGTCTCGCCCGCCTGATCGCGACGGAATGCTCGACGATCGATCATGTCGCGCCGTTTCTGACCCTCGACGGGCTCCGGATCCTGTTCGAGAAGAATCGCCACGACCGGGCCTGAGCCGGGCTCGGCCCGCGCCGTCCCGCATTGCCGGGTCACGGCTCCCGGCGGCTCCTCCCCCCGACGCCCCGCAGCGGCCCGGCCGCAACTTCCCCCCCGTTTCCCGCCCAGCCCCCGGCCTCGCGCCGATCAAGTCAGGTCTGTTCACGGCCGATCCAGCCGGGGACACAGCCCAACCGGACCGCAGGGCGCGTCCGCGGCTGCCCGGTGTCGCGCCGTTTCGTTTCGAAAGGGGTTCCGTTGTCCGATTCCGCGCCCACGCCTGCTCCGGCCCGCGAGAAGGAAAAGGTCCGCCTCCGACTCTCGCCCCAGGCGGAGAAATACGCGCGCCGCGATGCCCCCCTCGAGATCCGCCGGATGGCCGCTCGCGGCGCCCTCCCCCTCGAGCCGCTCGAGCTGGCGACCGTCCTGCTGGTCCTCGCGAACGATCCGGACGCCGGCGTCAAGGACACCGCGCGGCGAAGCCTGGAGCAGCTGC
>CAZFKD010000277.1:0-6125 GCA_964519695.1 uncultured Spirochaetaceae bacterium | reverse complement strand
CTGATCGCCGAACGTGCAGACCATCAGGATGCCCGTCCCCTTCTCGGGATCCGCGAGCTCGGAGGGGAAGATCGGCACCGGCGCGCGGAACAGCGGCGTCACCGCGCGCTTGCCGAAGAAGGGCTCGTAGCGCGCGTCGTCCGGATGGGCGGTCACGCCGACGCAGGCGGGTAGCAGCTCGGGACGCGTCGTCGCGATCACGATGCGCGCTGCGGGCTCGCCCTCGATCGCGAACTCGATCTGATGGAACGCGCCGGGGATCTGCTTGTCTTCGACCTCGGCCTGCGCGATCGCCGATTGAAAATCGACGTCCCACATCATCGGCGCTTCGGACGTGTAGACGTGCTGTTTGTCGTAGAGATCACGGAAGGAGAGCTGCGCGACGCGGCGACAATGGGCATCGATCGTCTGGTATTCCTGGCGCCAGTCGACCGAGAGGCCGAGCCGATGCCAGAGCACGCTGAACGCCTTCTCGTCCTCGCGGATCAGGTCGAAGCAGGCCTCGATGAAGTTGGGGCGCGAGACGAGGCGCGCGGGCTGCTTGCGATCCGCGGCGCTCGCCTGGTCGAAGCGCAGCCCCGCCTCGTAGGGCGTATTCGGGTCGCAGCGGATGTGATAGTAGTTCTGGACGCGGCGCTCGGTCGGGAGCCCGTTGTCGTCCCAGCCCATCGGATAGAAGACGTTCATCCCGGTCATGCGCTTGTAGCGCACGACGACGTCGGCTTGCGTATACGAGAAGACGTGGCCGATATGGAGCGAGCCGCTGGCGGTCGGCGGCGGCGTGTCGACGACGAAGGTCTCGCTGCGACCGCGGGACGGGTCGTAGTGGTAGACGCCTTCGTCCTGCCAGAACCGATCCCAGCGCGCCGAGATCGCCTCGGCGTCGAAATGCTTGGGGAGCGTGCTCGGATCGATCGCGCGGATCTGCGCGCGGGGGGCCGGGCGATCCGCGCCGCCGGTCTTCTCGGACTGGGTCATCTGGGTCTCTCGTCTCGGTCTCTCGGCCGGGATCTCCGGCCTGGATTATCGGCCCGGTCTCGCGGCCCGGTCTCGCGACCGTCGTGCATGAGTCGTCGGCCCGGGATGACATGGGCAGCGCGGGCCGTGCAGCCGGGCCGCGCAGCATAGTGCAGCTCATCCCTGGAGTCGCCGTGCGGCGAAGGCCCGAGGCACGCTCCGGTCGGCGCCGGAGGCGCTTCGGGCGCGCCGGTGGAACCGCAAGACGAGGCTCGGGTCGCGCGCCGTTTCGGCCGACAGGGCGGGCATGATATTCGGAAAGCGCAGATCGGCGGGCAAGGCGAGTCCGTCCGCGGACGATGCCGCGGAGGCCCAGGACGACGCGGCGCGCGTCGCAGACGACCGCGCGGACGCGCATGGCGGCGGCGAAGGCGAGGCTGCCGCGGCGCCGCCGATCCCCGCCGACCGGGCGACCGATTTCATCGCCGAGATGCTGCGTACGCTCGGCGAGAACGCCTTCGACGTCGGGACGATGCGCGCGGCCGAGATCAGCGAGCTGTTCGAAGGCTGGGCGCGTCATCTGCTGGTCGGTACCCCCGCCCCGGGCCATGCCGCCGCGCAGGGCGAAGGCGCGAAGAAGAGCGAGTCGGCGGGCGCGCGCCGCGACCTTCCCGGCCTGCGGCGCGCCTTCCGCGACCATCGCACGGCCGAGGCGCGCTACGTCACGACCGCGCTCGGCGAGTTCCGCGAGGCGACCTGGGCCTTCATCAGCGGCCTGCGACGCTCGCTCTCGGTCGAGCAGACGGCCGATCGCCGCATCAACCATCGCATGCGCCGCCTCGAGGGCGCGGTGCGGAGCGGCGATCCCGTCAAGATCAAGTCCGAGGCGCAGGACACGGTGACCCTCCTGACCGAGTTCCTGGCCGAACGCGGGGCGCGCCATCAAGAGCAGATCGCGGCGATGGCGGCCCGGCTCGAGAGCCTGCGCGGCGAGCTCGACGACGTCCGCGCTCAGGCCTCGATCGACGCCCTGACGAAGCTCTACAACCGCGCCTCCTTCGACGAGCAGATCGAGCGGGAGGTCGATCTCGCGACGCTGTTCGGCAAGCGGGGCTGCCTCGTCATGCTCGACATCGACCATTTCAAATGGGTCAACGACACCCACGGCCATCCCTGCGGCGACCAAGTCCTGCGCGAGACCGCCGAGACCCTGACCCGCTGCTTCAAGCGCAAGGACGATTTCATCGCGCGCTACGGCGGCGAAGAGTTCGCGATCGTGCTCCGGGACCTCGACATCCAGACCGCGAAGACGGTCGCCGAGCGGGGCATGGGCGCGATCCGGATCCTCGAGATCCATCGCGACGGCCTCCCCGAACCGCTCCGGATCACCGTCTCGATGGGCATCGCCCGCCTGCGGGCCGGCGAGACCGCCGCCTCCTGGATCGAGCGCGCCGACCGGGCCCTCTACCAGGCCAAGAACGGCGGGCGGGACCGGATCGAGGTCGATCCGATCGACCTCGAGGAGCGCTGAGCCGATCGCGCTGCGGATCGCATCTTTTCCCCGAGGGCGGCTTGCCACACGAAGGCCCGCCCCGTACGCTTCCGCGCCTCGATCCGACCTCCAGGAACGACCGGGCATTTCCGGGATCCGCCTTGCGGACCCGGTCTCGCGCATTCCTTCATCCGCCTCAGGATCCGCGACCGGATCCTCGACATCGTGCACTACGGGGAGCAGCAGGTTCCGATGGCAAAGACATCCCAGATCAACCGAGACAACCTTCGCCGCGAGCTGATCGCGAAGTATTCGAAGCGCCGAGCCGAGCTGCGCGCCAAGCTGCACGACCAGAACGCGTCGATCGATGAGAAGCTCGAGGCGCAGAAGGCGTTCGCCAAGCTTCCGCGCAATTCGTGCCCGACCCGCAAGAACAACCGCTGCGCGCTGACCGGCCGCTCGAAGGCCTACTACAACAAATTCGGCATCTCCCGCATCGCGCTGCGCGAGCTCGCGCTCCGCGGTCAGCTGCCGGGCGTGCGCAAGTCGAGCTGGTAGGCCGGACAGGAGAGAGAACGTGAAGCCCGAAATCCATCCCGACTATCACAAGGTGATCTTCGTCGACTCGGCGACCGGCAGCGAGTGGATCAGCCGCTCGACCGCGACGTCGAAGGAGACCCGCTCGCTCGAGGGCGAAGAGGTTCCCGTCATCCGCCTCGAAATCTCGTCGATCAGCCATCCGTTCTGGACCGGCAAGATGCGAGAGCTCGACGCCGACGGAAAGATCGACCGCTTCCGCAAGCGCTACGGCGCCAAGAAGAAGTAGCGCCTCGCGCCGGCCGCGAAGCTCGAAAACCAACGAGGGGCCCCACGGCCCCTCGTTTCGTTTCGCCCCTGACTTCTCGAGCGCGGGCACTTCGACCGCCAGGCCCCAGGCGCGCCGGTGGACGAGCCACGAACTCGGGCAACTGATCTCGCCCACACCCCACCGGAAACAGCGCAGGGTGTCGGATTCGATCCGCAAAGGCGCGACGAGCGCCTCGGATGGGCGGTGCGGGGTGAGATGTAATGGACGCACGCGCAGCACGTCGATGGACGCGCCGGCGAGTCT
Source organism: uncultured Spirochaetaceae bacterium (assembly GCA_964519695.1). Classification (GTDB taxonomy): domain Bacteria; phylum Myxococcota_A; class UBA9160; order UBA9160; family UBA4427; genus UBA4427. The sequence goes on along the minus strand of CAZFKD010000277.1, from coordinate 2,565 downwards.
GGACGCGTGCGTCCGAGCCACGAACCCCGCGCCGCCCATCCGGGGCGCGTGGCACGTCAATCGAGGTCGCGCCCCGGCGCCCTACCGCCCCGAAAGCTTTTTGCGGATCTTGTTCTTGAGCCGGATCGCGCCCGGCTGGAGCTTCGCGTCGGCGGTGCCGAGCAGGAAGCCGTCGAGGCCGCCCTTCTTCTGCACGCTGCGCAGGGCCCGGGTCGAGACGTTCATCGGGATGCGCTGCCCCAGGGCCTCGGACTGGAGCCGGACCTTCTGCAGGTTGGGCTCGAATCGGCGATTCGTGACGCGATGGGAGTGGGAAACGTTGTGTCCGTACTGGACCTTCGTGCCGATCAGTGCACAGACGCGCGCCATCACCTTGCTCCTCGTTCGCGGGAGCGCAGTAGGTAGCGATACGCCGTCTCCCGGTCAACCGGGAAGCCGGTCGGAGCGCCGATGTCCCTTTGGGGCACGAGTCACCCTCCCGGCCGCGCGACCGTTCCGCCGGCCGCCCTGCCGCTATTCTCCGCGGCCCACCTGCAAGGAGATCCCGTGGTCACGATCGGCATGAACTACTTCGTCATCCCCGGCAAGGAGCAGATCTTCGAGGACGCGGTCGCGAACGTGATCGAAACGATGAAGGGCATCGAGGGCCACGACGCCTCGTCCCTCTACCGCGAAGTCTCCGAAGGCGACCCGACCTACCTGATCGTCTCGCGCTGGCAGAACGAGAAGGCCTTCGACGATTTCGTCGCCTCCGATGCCTTCAAGAAGGTCACCAACTGGGGCTCGGCCCACATCCTGCGCGGTCGACCCCAGCATACGACCTATCAACACGGCTGATCCCTTGGCCCAGTTCCTGTCGGGCACCCGAGCGAGCGGCCTCCCGCTCCATACGCGCTCGCTCAGCGTCTTCGTCGAGCGCACGGCGGCGGATCGCTGGCGCGCGCGCGGCGACGTGATCGACCTGCGCAAGAACGGCTGTGTCCCCTCCGTCGACGACGTCCAGCCCGCCGGCATCATCCACATGATGACGATCGAGCTCGACCTCGAGCCCGAGACGCTGCGCATGAACCGGGTCGCCGTCGAGCAGCCCTTCGTCGCGGTCGAAGCTTCGAAGGCGACGGGCGGCGAATGCTGCCGGGATCCCGCACCGCGGCTCGTCGCGCTCGCGGGCGAGACGCTCGACGCGGGCTTCACGCGCAGGCTCTCGGGCGCCTTCGGCGGCCCGCTCGGCTGCTCGCATCTGCTGACGCTCTTCCAGCTCATGGCGTCGACCGTTCCCCGGGCGATGTCGCTCGAGCGGGCTCGCGGCGAGCTCGAGGGCACAGCGACCGCCCCCGGCTCGCGCTTCTTCCGGCGCAGCATCCATGTCGACGGCGCCGTCCTCGAAGGCGGCGAGCTCGACGTCGTGATCCAGCTCGCCGACACGCATACGCGTCCCCCGACCCCGGGCAATCGCGGCTTCGAACGTCTCGTCGCCTTGCACGAGGTGAAATGCTTCGCGGGCGTCGAACGCAAGCGCTTCCAGCTCGAACGACTCGAGGTCCGCGAGCGCACGCGTCGCCCCGATGCCGAAGCCGACGCCGCCTGGATCGACCACGACACGCTCGTCGCGCCCCTCGTCGGAAATCCGATGATCCCCGGCATGGCGGGGCGGATCTTCCAGCGGATCGGCGACGACGCATCGCTGCAGTCGACCCGGGATTCACTCCTGCAGCTCGCCCCCGGCTTCATCCAGATCACGGCGGCGCTGATGGACCCCGAATTCCGCCGCCGCTCGGCCGACGCCATCGCGGCCGAGCCCGCGGCGCCGAGCGTCTCCGGAATCGGCGGCATGCCCGACAGCTGCTTCATGTGGCGCAAGGACAGCCCCTACGCAGTTTCGCGTCGATCTTAGGGCACGGAGGCCGAAGAGCGGGCGCCGTGCCAGGCGTCCGGGCCCGGCGGTGCGGGGTTCGTGGCTCGGACGCACGCGTCGAGACTCGCCGGCGCGTCCATCGCCGTGCCGCGCGTGCGTCCTTTACATCTCACCCCGCACCGCCGGGCCCGGACGCTCGGTACGCTTTTCGGAGCGGAGACCGCGTCCTAAGTCTTGTTTTGGAAGACGAGCAGCTGGTTGTTGGCGGGCATTTCGTTGATCTCGACGGGGTCGAGGGCGTGGGACTTCGCGAGGGCGACGACGCGGTCTCGGTCGCGGATGCCCCATTCGGGGTTGCGGCGGCGCAGGTCGGCGTCGAAGGCGGCGTTGCTCTCGGCGGTCGGGCGGCCGCCGACGTGGAACGGCCCGTAGAGAAAGAGCAGTCCGCCATCGCCGAGCACGCGGCCCGCTCCGGCGAAGAGGCCTTCGGCGGCCGACCAGGGCGCGATGTGGATCATGTTCGCGTTGAAGATCGCGTCGACGTGTTCGATCGGCCAATCGCGGTCGCGCACGTCGAGCCGGATCGGGGCGGCGACGTTCGCGGCGCGCGATTCCGCGCGCCAGGCCTCGATCGACGCGAGATGGCTCGGATCGGGATCGCTCGGCTGCCAGCGGAGCCCGGGGAGCGCCTGTGCGAAGTGGAGGGCGTG
>CAZFKD010000276.1:0-6129 GCA_964519695.1 uncultured Spirochaetaceae bacterium | reverse complement strand
CAGCAGCGAGATGTGCGGGAAGCGCTTCGTTGGGTGGACGCGGGCGAAGACCGAGATTGCGTCGATGCGTGCGGCGAGCTCCGTGTCCGACATCCGCTCGAGCTCGGGTCCGTCGACGGCGAGGTCGCCCTCGCGAGCGATCCCGAGCTCGCGCGCGATCGCGAGCCCCGTCGCCTTGTGGTCCCCGGTCACCATGACGGCCCGGATGCCCGCCTCGCGACAACGCGCCACCGCCTGCTTCGCCTCCGGGCGGGGCGGATCGATCTGTCCGATGAATCCGAGCAGGCGCGCCCTGCCCTTCAAAGCGCCGAAGCCCGAACGTCCGTCGATCCCGGCGCCCTCGACCACGGCGAAGGCGAGCACACGAAGCGCCCGCGCGGCCAACGCCTCCGCCGCCGCAGCGGCGCGTGCCGCCCCGCGATCGGCGCCGGGCAAGCTCCCCGCCGGCCCATCGCCACCCCCGCTGCACAGCGCGAGCACGGCCTCCGGAGCGCCCTTGATCACGACGAACGATCCGCCGGGCGATGCGTGCTCCGTCGCCATCATGCGCTCGGCGGGGTCGAAGGGGAGCTCGGCCCGCCGCGGTCGTGCCGCGCGCAGGTCACGCGGAACGAGGGCTCCCTTGATCGCGAGCGAGACGAGCGCGACCTCGGTGGGATCCCCGATCGGTGTCCAGCTCGCTTCGGGAGGCTCGGGCTCGCGCAGCTCCGCATCGTTGCGGAGCACCGCCGCCTCGAGCAGCGCGCGCAGGTCGGCGTCGCTCGCTCCATCGAGCTCGCGGTCGCCTTCGCGGATGCATCCGACCGGCGCATGACCGATGCCGGTCACTTCGAGCCTCCGGTTTCCGGGCAGGACGAGGGCCGTCGCCGTCATCTCGTTGCGCGTCAGGGTCCCGGTCTTGTCGCTGCAGATGACCGTCGTCGAGGCGAGCGTCTCGACCGCCGCGAGCCGCCGGACGATCGTGCGGCGGCGGGCCATGCGCTGAACGCCGACGGCGAGCGCGATCGTCAGCGCGACCGGCAGACCCTCCGGCACGACGCTCACGATCCGGCTGATCCCGATCATCGCGATCTCGCCGAACGGCAGCCCCCGCAGCGATCCGACGCCGACGATCAAGGCGAAGAGGCCGGCCGATACGAAGATCACGCTGCGTCCGAGCCTCGCGATGCGCCGCTCGAGCGGAGTCTCCGGCTCGGGCGCGGCCGCCGTGAGCGCGGCGATCCGGCCGATCTCGCTCGCCGCGCCGGTCGCGACGACGACGGCCCGGGCGCGGCCGGCCGTCACGTGCGTGCCCGCGTAGATCATGTTCCGGCGATCCGCGAGCGGCGCTTCGGGCGCGAGCGGAACGAGTTCCTTTGCGACCGGCACGGACTCGCCCGTCAACGCCGCCTCGGCGATCTGGAGCGCCGCGACGTCGACGAGACGGGCATCGGCGACGATCGCGTCGCCGGCTTCGATGAGCAGCACGTCCCCCGGCACGACCTCCCGCGCGGCGATCAGCGCCGTTCGTGTATCGCGCACCAGGCGCGCGCGCAGCGTCACGAGCCTGCGCAGGCCCTCCAGCGAGCGCTCGGCCCGCCCCTCCTGGAATGCACCGATCAGCGAGTTGAAGAGCACCACCGCGAAGATCACCAGCGCGTCGTGTCCCCGTCCCATCGCGAGCGAGAGCGCCGCGGCGCCGAAGAGCAGATATGAGGGGATTGCGGAGCTGGCCGACGAAGACCGACGCCCACGAACGGCGCCGCGGCTCGTGGATCGCATTGGCGCCGTAGCGCTCGAGCCGAGTCGCCGCCTCGCGCTCCGAGAGCCCCGTGTGGGCATCGGTTGCCATCGCCGCGACGGCATCGGCCGGTTGCAGGGCATGCCAGATCGCCTCGGCGGGGCCTCTCTTCCCGCGATGGGCGGGCTCCGGCTTCGAGGGCATCCGTCCGAGCGATCTCCGGCACGATCGGGGGGACCGGAACGACTAGCAGATTGGCTCACGGATTCGCTCGGGTCCGCCTCGATCGTCGCCGCGGTGCGATCGTCGCATCGTCGATCCGGCGTTGGATGCGTGCTCCGGACCCCCGAGCGCTCTATCCTGTCGGCTTCTTCGACCCGGAGGCCCCCGATGCCCGCCTACACCGTCACCGTCAACGGCGAGCCCCGCCGCTTCGAGGCCGAATCCGATACGCCGCTGCTCTGGGTCCTGCGCGACGTTCTCAATCTGACCGGCACGAAATACGGCTGCGGCGCCGGCCTCTGCCGCGCCTGCACGGTCCACCTCGACGGCGAGGCTTCCTTCTCCTGCCAGATCCCGATCAGCGCCGCCGACGGCCGCAGCATCACGACGATCGAAGGCCTCTCGCCCGATCGCAGCCATCCGCTTCAGCAGGCCTGGATCGAGGAGGACGTGCCGCAATGCGGCTACTGCCAGCCCGGCCAGATCATGAGCGCCGCGGCGCTGCTCGCGCGAACGCCCTCCCCGTCGGACGACGAGATCGACGCCGCCATGAAGTCGAACCTCTGCCGCTGCGGGACCTACAACCGCATCCGCAGCGCGATCCATCGCGCAGCGAAGCAGAAGGCCGCGAACGCCGCTGCGGCGGGAAACGCTTCGACGAAGGAGGCGCCGAGCCATGGCTGAGCCGCGATCGACCGCGAAGCAGGCGCTCTCGCGCCGCACGTTCCTGCAGGTCTCCGGCGGGCTCGGCGTCGGGCTCGTCGTTTCGCTGCTGCTCCCGGGCTGCGGCCGCGAAGGCGCTTCGGGGGACGGGGCGGGCGGCGGCGATGCGGCGGCCGCGGACGGCGAGGTGAACGCCTACGTCCGGATCACGCCCGAAGGCGACGTCGTCCTCTCGATCGCGAAGTCCGAGATGGGCCAGGGCGTCCTGACCTCCCTCGCGATGCTGATCGCCGAGGAGCTCGAGGTCGATTGGTCGAGGATCCGCTCGGTCCATCCGATCGCGAGCGTCCCGCGCTACGGCAAATGGTCGACGGGCGGAAGCTCGAGCGTGCGCTCGAATTTCGACGCCTATCGGCGCGCCGGCGCGACGGCCCGCGAGCTGCTCGTCGCGGCCGCCTGCGAGCGCTGGCAGGTCGCGCGGGCGGAATGCCGCGCCGAGAGCGGCGAGGTGGTCCATGCGGCGACGGATCGCCGCATCGCCTACGCCGAGCTGGCCGAGCGCGCGGCGGCGCTCCCGCCGCCGGAAGAGCCGGCGCTGAAGGCGCGCGCGGATTTCCGGCTGATCGGGAAGGACGTGCGGCGGCTCGATACGCCGGCCAAGGTCGATGGCTCGGCGATCTTCGGCCTCGACGTGCGCGTGCCCGGCATGCTGGTCGCCCAGGTCGTGCGGCCGCCGGATCTCGGCGGCCGGGTCCGATCGTTCGACGCGCAGGCGGCGCTCGCCGTCCCGGGCGTGCACGACGTCGTCGAGATCCCGAACGGCGTCGCCGTCGTCGCGAACGGCTTCTGGGCGGCCCAGTCCGGGCGCCGAAAGCTCGAGGTCGTCTGGAAGCCCGGCCCCCATGCCGAGCTCGACAACGCCGCGATCCGCGCGCGCTGCCTCGCCGTCGTCGACGACGGCATCGTCGCCCGCGACGACGGCGATGCCGAAGCCGCCTTCGCCCGCGCGCCGCGCAAGCTCGAGGCCGTCTACGAGTTCCCCTATCTCGCCCACGCGACCCTCGAGCCGATGAACTGCACGGCCCGGGTCGACGCCGAGGGCTGCGAGCTCTGGGTCCCGACCCAGTCGCCGACGGGCGCCGGCGAAGCCGCCGCGAAGATCACGGGGCTCGATCCCGAGCAGATCCGCGTGAATACGACGCTGCTCGGCGGCGGTTTCGGCCGCCGCTCGGCCCACGACTTCGTCGAAGACGCCGTGCATCTCTCGATGCGGATGAAGGCGCCGGTGCAGGTCGTCTATACGCGCGAAGACGACATGAAGGCGGGCCTCTACCGCCCGGCCGGCGCGAACGTGATGCGCGGCGCCGTCGACGCCGAGGGCTGGCCGCTCGTCTGGGATCAGCGGATCGCGAGCCCGTCGATCATGCGCGCAAAGAACTGGCTCTCCGGTATGAAGGACGGCATCGACATGACGGCGGTCGAGGGCGTTCGCAACCTGCCCTACGCGATCCCGAACGTCCATGTCCGCTGGGCCGATCTCGAGCTGCCCGTCTCGCTCCATTGGTGGCGCTCGGTCGGCAGCTCTCAGAACGGATGGGTGACCGAATGCTTCCTCGACGAGCTCTGCGTCCTCGGCGGCAAGGATCCCGTCGAAGCGCGCATGCGCCTGCTCGCGCAGCATCCGCGCCACCAGCGCGCCCTCGCGCTCGCCGCGGAGAAGGCCGGCTACGGACGACCGCTCGCCGAGGGGCATGCCCACGGCGTCGCCGTCCACGAATCCTTCGGCAGCATCGTCGCCCAGATCGCCGAGGTCTCGCTCGCGGAAGACGGAGCGCCGCGGGTCCACCGCGTCGTCTGCGTCGTCGACTGCGGCGAGGTCGTGCATCCCGAAGGCGTTCGGCATCAGATGGAGAGCGGCATCACGATGGGCCTCTCCGCCGCGCTCTGGGGCGAGGTCGCGATCGACAAGGGCCGCGTCACGACCGCGAACTTCGATACCTATCCGATCGCGCGCATCGATCAGATGCCGCGTGTCGAATCGTTCGTGATCGCCGAGGGCGATCCGATGGGCGGGATCGGCGAGCCGGGCACGCCGCCGATCGCCGCCGCGATCGGAAACGCCATTCTGAAGCTCACGGGCCGGCCGATCCGGCGCTTGCCGATCGGCCGGGTTCAGCGGGTGGCCTGACGCGATCTGAGCGATCCGCGCGATCGGCGCGGCCCTGGCCGGTCAGTGGCCGCGGCCGAGATCGCGCGATACGATCGCCGCCGTCTTCGAGAGCTCTTCGAGCAGCGCGAGCGCGCCCTTGCCCGTCATCGTGTAGGGATCGAGCACGGGCTTCTCCGAATAACGCAGGATCGTGCTGAGGTTGATCTTCTTCAGGTCGACGCAGCCCATCCGCCAGGCCGGGAACAGGCGCTCCTCGACCTCGGTGTATTCGAGCAGCGTGATGTCGGCATGCCGCCCGTCGCGGACGAGATTGCCGTAGAGCCGGTTCACCGCCGTCCGCGCCCCCTCGAGGACCTGCAGGAAGACGCCGCCTTCCGGGTAGACGCAGAGGATGCCCGTGATCCCGTGCTCGAGATTGTTCGCGCGTGACGATTCGACGATCGAGCCCAGCAGGGCGTCGTCGATGACCCCCGGCGCTCGGCTCGCATACAAGAGTCGGACCAGCATGATCGACCTTCCCTAATCCCGGCGCCCGGAGAGCAGCGCGAGGAATTCGCGCCGCAGGTTCGGATCCTTGAGGAACGACCCGCGCATCACGCTGTTGGTCATCTTCGCGTCCATGTCCTTGACCCCGCGCCACTGCATGCAGGAATGATCCGCCTCCATCACGATCGCGAGCCCGTCCGGCTGCATCTTGTCCTGCAGCAGCTCGGCGAGCTGGGCGATCGCCTCCTCCTGGATCTGCGGGCGGTTCATCAGCCATTCGACGAGGCGCGCGTATTTCGAGAGGCCGATCAGCGCCGAATGCTCGTTCGGCATCACGCCGACCCAGACGCGCCCGATGATCGGACAGAAATGATGGGAGCAGGCGCTCCGGACCCGGATCGGCCCGACGATCATCAGCTCGTTCAGCCGCGCGATGTTGGGGAACTCGGTGACCGCGGGCTCGGGCGCATAGCGGCCGCCGAAGACCTCGCGCAGATACATCTTCGCTACGCGGCGCGCCGTGTCCTGGGTGTTGTGGTCGCTCTCGGTATCGATCACGAGCGTCCTCAGGACCTCGGCCAGCTTGCCCTCGACCTCGCCCTGCAGCAGCTCGAGCTCGCCCTCTTCGACGAACTCGCCGATGTTGTCGTTCGCATGGAAGCGGACGCCCGCTTTGCGGATCCGCTCGTGAATCCGGTCCGCGACGGGTGTTCGCCCATCGACGATCGCCGGGCTCGCCTTCAAGCTGCTCATCGTCGTCACCGTCTCGCTCGCCATTTTATCCCTCGCGTCTCGCCAGACTGTAGACGCCCCGGAAGCCACGCGCCGCGCCGACAATAAGCGCCTGCACGAGTTTTATGTTTTTCGC
>CAZFKD010000275.1:0-6162 GCA_964519695.1 uncultured Spirochaetaceae bacterium | reverse complement strand
GGCGACGATCATTCGGACTATTTCTGGCGCCACGCCCCGGCGATCGCCGCATCGCCCGCCGGCCCCGCCGCCTTCCTCGCGGCCATGGGCCTCACCCTCGAGCAGGCGAACCTCGACTTCACGCTGACCTATCGCGATGGATTCGCCGCCGCCGGGGACTCGGCGAGCGCCGCCCTCTGTCAACAGGTCCACGACGACGAGATCGCACACGTCGCCCTCGCGGCGCACTGGATCGTCCGGCTGGCGACCGAAGCCGCGCCGCCAAGTGATGCGTTCGTCGATTCGCCGGGCGGCGGCTCCGCGACCGCACAGCGTGTCGCTGCGAAGCCCGAAACCCGCGACCTCGACCGCTACCTCGCGAACGTGCCGTTCCCGCTCGGCGCCTCGCGGGCGAAGGGACGGCGCTTCGAGTCGAAGCCGAGGCAACGCGCGGGACTCAGCGCAGCCTTCATCGAGCACGTTCGAACGGCGCGCTCCTCCCAGGAGCGAAGCCTGGCCGCGCCGGCGGGCGACGCCGCGCCGCGCCCAGCGAGAGCCCCGAGCGAATCATGAAGCCGGTACAGGTCCCCGGCCGCCCGTGGATCCTCCCCGACTTCGCCGCCGAAGAGGGAGGCGATTGGCGCGCGTTTCCACGTGAGCCGAGCGCGCGGGTCGCCGCCCGCCTGCTCGGACTGCTCTTCGCGCCGACCGCACGCATCCTCCATCCCGGTCGCGACGGCGCATGGATCGTCGCGCCGGCCCAGCCCGCCTGGCCGAACGATCTCGGTCCGCCGCCGGATGCGCCGGCACTCCCCTGGCTCGACACGAGCCCCGAGGCCTTCGCCTGGCTGAATACCCGGACGCTCGCGGATGCCATCGCCCGCGGACTCCCGGGCCAGCCGGACGGACGACTCGCCGGCGCCGAGCCCGACTGCATCGACGCCCTCGCCGACAAACGATTCGCCCTCGACTGCGCGCGTTCGTTCGGGCTGCACTCGCCGGCCCTCGATGCCCTGATCGAGGTGCTCGAGCCGGAGGATTGCCTGCGCGTCGACGCCACCCTCGCGCGCCTCGAGGCGTCGCTCGCCACCTGGCCCGACTGGACGGGCCGCCGCTACACGCTGAAGCCGCGCCTCGGCAGCAGCGGCCGCGGGCGCACGGGCGGAGCGGGCAGCGTCGACCGGCCAGCCGTCCGCGGAGCGCTCCCCCGCCTCGCACGGCGCGGGGGCGCCCTCTTCGAGCCCTGGCTCGAGCGCACGCGCGACCTCTCCGTCTCCCTCCGGATCGAACGCGGCGCGAGCCGTCCGGAGATCCTCGCGTCGTTCGAGCTGCTGACGACGCGCAGCGGCCTCTTTCGCGGCCACTGCGGCGAGATCGACGGGAACGGGCGAATCCGCTCGGGCGATCCCGAAGACGCTCGACTTCGTGCCGGCGGCGTGGCCGTCGCGAAGCAGGCCGCGGCCCGGGGCTACTTCGGCCTGTGTGGCGTCGATGCGTTCCGCTACCGCGAAGGGGAGCAAGACGGCTGGCGCGGCGCCGTCGAGCTCAATCCCCGGCCGACGATGGGCTTCGTGACCTTCGGACTCCTGCGCCGCGCGCGGGCGGGAACGGCGCCCGCCCCCGTCGCCGAACGCGGGCTCGGCTTCCTTTTCTGCCTGCTCGGAGCGGTCGACCGCGCATCCGACGTCGCGGCCGGAGCGGCGACGGACGCGGCGGCCGCGATTCTCGCGCTCGCCGGCTCCGGCGCGCGCCTGCTCGACCTCGATCCCGGGAGGGCCGACGACGAGCCGCGCGCCGTCCTCTATCTCGGCCCCGACCGCGCGGCCCTGCGCGAGGCCTTCCGCAGCGTGACGGGCTGCTAAGCTCGGCGCGATGAATCGAACGGCCGTGTTATTCGACCTCGGCGGCGTCGTGCTCGGCTCGCCGCTCCATGCGATCCGGGACTACGAGGCCGGCCTCGGCTACGCCCCCGATTCGATCAACCGCGTCGCCGCGCGGACGGCGCCTTCGGGCGCCTGGTCGAGGCTCGAGCGCGGCGAGCTCGAGCTCGAAGGCTTCCATGCCGCCTTCGAGGCCGACTGCCGCGCCGCCGGTCTCGAGATCGACGCGCGCGCCATGCTGCGGGCGATGGCGAATGCCGCGCGTCCGCGTCCGATCATGCTCGAGGCGATCGCGCGGCTGCGCGCGGCGGGATTCAAGGCCGGTGCATTGACGAACAACTGGGCCGCGGGCGACGGGACCCGCGCCCTGCGCGGTCATTTCGACGTCTTCGTCGAGTCGTGCGTCGAGGGGCTGCGCAAGCCCGACCCCGCGATCTACGTGCTCGCCTGCCGACGACTCGGCGTTCCGCCCGAAAACGTGGTCTTCCTCGACGACATCGGCGGCAATCTCAAGCCGGCCCGCGCGCTCGGGATGGCGACGGTCAAGGTCGAGGATCCTCGCACGGCGCTCGCGGCCCTCTCGGCCCTCGTCGGGCTCGACCTGCTGGCGACGTCCCCACTCGAACGCGAATCGAAATGAGCGGAGGGACGAGGCGAACTCGAGTCCGGTGGGGCCCGTCTCCAAGCCCCCGCCGAAGATCAGCGAGTCCCCGGCGATGCCGACTCCGATCTCCGCCATCCGCCGCAGCTCTTCGCCGCGCTCAGTCGGGCCATTCGACCCGCGCGTCGCCCTTCGCAATGCCCTGGCAGGTGAGGATGTAGCCCTCGTCGATCTGGCGCTGGTCGATGCCGCCATCGTTCATGCGCATCTCGACCTGGCCGGCGACGACCTTCGCCATGCAGCAGCCGCAGTAGGCCTCCTCGCAGGCGAAGGGCGGCTCGAGACCGACACGACGGGCCGCCGCGAGGATCGTCTCGCCCTCGCCCATCGCGATCACGGTCTCCTTGCCGTCGAGCTTGACGGTGACCCGGATGCCGCTGGTAGGGCCGACGTCGGCGACGGGCGGCGCGGCGTCCTCGGAGGGCGTGAAACGCTCGATGAAGGTCTGCTCCGCGGCGATGCCGAGGCGCTGGAGTCCCGCTTCGACGACGTCCATGAACGGACCGGGGCCACAGACGTAGAAATCGGCGTCTTTGCGCGCGCCGACCTCGAGCACGACGCGGTCGACGTCGACGAACCCGTGCTCGACGTCGAGCCGGTGCACGATCTCGAGCCGGTCCGGATGCGCCCGGCGCAGCGACTCGAGCTCCGCGGCGAAGATGATCGAGGCTTCGTCGCGATTCGCGTAGACGAGCTTGACCGGACGCTGCGTCGTCGCGAGCGCCGTCTTGAGGATCGAGATCACCGGCGTGATGCCCGAGCCCCCGCCGAAGAGCACGATCGGCGTCGCGCGATCCCGCAGACAGAAGACGCCCGCCGGCGGCATCACCTCGAGCGTATCGCCCGCGGCGACCCGCTCGTTCATCCAGTTCGAGACGCGGCCGCTCGCGATGCGCTTGACCGTGACCTTGTGCTCGGGATCGAGGCCGGGCGCGCTCGCCAGCGAATAACAGCGCACGAGCCGCTGCTCGCCGACCCCGACGCGGAAGGTCAGGAACTGCCCGGCGCGATAGGCGAAGCGCTCGCGCAGGGAATCGGGGATCTCGAGCACGATCGAGCGGGCATCGGCGGTCTCGTCGATGACGCGCGCGACGCGCAGGCGGTGATACGGTCCGGACGCGGCCTCTCGGGGCGCCGCCGGCGACTGGGCTGTCATGCGATGGTTCCTCGTCTGGCAGGCTCGCGCCCGCAGTCGGCGCGAAGCGGCGCGGACTCTAACAGATCCGGAGGGCGATCCCGGGGCGCCGGAGCCCGGCCATTCGCGCGCGGCCGCGGTCCGGTGAATCGCCGCGCCGAGCGGCGCAGGACCGCTCGGCGGGCTCCCCTACTCGTCGGCCCAGTCGCGCGGGCGCAAGAAGTCCCGATAGAGCGCCGCTTCGGGGCTCCCCGGCTCGGGCTGCCAGTCGTAACGCCAGGCGACCTGCGGCGGCAGCGAAGCGAGCACCGATTCGGTGCGGGCCCCGGACTCGAGGCCGAAGCGGGTCCCGCGGTCCTGCAGCAGGTTGAACTCGACGTAGCGGCCGCGGCGGTAGAGCTGGAACGCGCGCTCCCGCTCGCCCCACGGCGTCTCGCGTCGGCGTTCGACGATCGGGACGTAGGCCGCCAGGAAGGCGTCGGCGGTGGACTTCCAGAGCGCGAAGGCCGGCTCGAAGCCGCCCTCGTCGAAATCGTCGTAGAAGATCCCGCCGATCCCGCGCGGCTCGCCGCGATGGGGCAGGAAGAAGTAGGCGTCGCACTGCGCCTTGAAGCGCGCGTACGGCCGGCCGGGATGCACGTCGCAGGCCGCACGCGCCGTTCGATGCCAGTGTCGCGCGTCCTCTTCGAAGCCGTAGTAGGGCGTGCAGTCGAAGCCCCCCCCGAACCACCAGACGAAGTCCCCCGTCTGCTCGTGCTCGGCATGGAAGAAGCGGTAGTTGGCATGACAGGTCGGAACGTAGGGGTTGCGGGGATGGACGATCAGCGACACAGAGATCGCCTCGTAACGACGACCGGAGAGCCCGGGACGGCGCTCGGTCGCGGCGGCGGGCAGACGTTGCCCCTCGGTGTGCGTGAACTGGACCGCCGCTTTTTCGAAGACCTCCCCGTCCTCGAGCACCCGCGGCCGGGAGAGTCCTCCGCCCTCGCGCGGCAGATCCTCGCCCCGGAAGCCCGGCCCGCCATCGAGGTCGGCGAGCGTCGTGCAGATCCGCAGCTGCAGGCCGTCCAGAAAGGCGCGCACCGCCTGCGCATCGGGCTTCGCGGAATCGGACGTCATCCCTGCGGCGCTCCTCGAATACGCATGACCGGTCTGCGGCCGCTTGGCAGAGGTGGCGGCGATCGGCGACGCGCGAGGCTAGCCGAGACCGGCACGGCGCGAGAGGCATGGCTCGCGTGCAGCCCCCCCGATAGAATGCGCGGCCCATTCGAGGATCTCCGTGAAGACCCGTCCCACGCTCCGCCCGGCCTGCCCGAATTTCTCCTCTGGACCCTGCGCGAAGCGGCCGGGCTGGGACGTCGACGCGCTCGCCGGGGCGATGGTCGGCCGATCGCATCGCGCGGAGCCGGCGCGCGCCCGCATCCAGGAGATCAGCGATCGCAGCCGCGCGATCCTCGGCATCCCCGCCGACTGGCGCCTCGGCGTCGTGCCCGCCTCGGATACGGGCGCCGTAGAGCTCGCCCTCTGGTCGCTGCTCGGACCGCGTGGCGTCGACCTGCTCGCGTGGGAGAGTTTCGGTTCCGGCTGGGTCAGCGATGCGGTGAAGCAGCTGAAGCTCCCCGATAAGCGCGTTCTCGAGGCCGACTACGGCCGGCTGCCCGATCTCGCGACCGTCGATTTCGATCGCGACGTCGTCTTCACCTGGAACGGCACGACCTCCGGCGTGCGCGTCCCGAACGCCGACTGGATCCCGGCCGATCGCCGGGGCCTCGCGATCTGCGATGCGACGTCGGCGGTCTTCGCGATGGACGTGCGCTTCGAGAAGCTCGACGTCGTGACCTGGTCCTGGCAGAAGGTACTCGGCGGCGAGGCGGCCCACGGCATGCTCGCCCTCTCCCCCCGAGCCGTGGAACGGCTCGAGTCGTACGCGCCGCCCTGGCCGATGCCGAAGCTCTTCCGCTTGACGAGCGGTGGCAAGCTCGACGAGAGCATCTTCGCGGGCTCGACGATCAACACGCCGTCGATGCTCTGCGTCGAAGACGCGCTCGACTCGCTGCGCTGGGCCGAATCCGTCGGCGGGCTGCCCGGCCTGATCGCGCGTTCGGAGGCGAATCTCGCGACCGTGGCGCGCTGGGTCGAGCAGTCGAGCTGGGCCGAGTTCCTGGCCGCGGATCCGGCGATCCGCAGCTGCACGTCGATCTGCCTCCGGATCGCCGGCGAGTTCGCGCGAACGCGGGACGCGAAGGCGGTGGCGAATGCGGTGAAGGCGATCGTCAAGAAGCTCGACGCCGAGGGCGTAGCCTACGACATCGGCTCCTACCGGGACGCGCCGCCCGGCCTTCGACTCTGGGGCGGAGCCACGGTCGAGTCGACCGATCTCGCCGCCGTGCTGCCCTGGCTCGACTGGGCCCACGCCGAAGCGACGGCCTGACGCGACACGCGCCGGCAGCGTCGTGTCACGGACCGGCATTCCCCGAGCCTCTGAGAGGCTGTGAAGATACCGTCGA
>CAZFKD010000274.1:0-6166 GCA_964519695.1 uncultured Spirochaetaceae bacterium | reverse complement strand
AGCGGATCGGCCGCGCCGGGCATGCGGTCGGCGAGACGAGCCGCGGCGTCCTGTTCCCGAAGCATCGCGGCGACCTGCTCGAGGCGACCGTCGTCGCCCTCGGCATGCAGGCGGGGGAGGTCGAGTCGATCGCGCCGCCGACGAACGCGCTCGACGTCCTCGCCCAGCAGATCGTCGCGATCGTGGCCGAAGAATCGATCGGGGTCGTCGAGCTCGAGGCGCTGATCCGGCGCACGAGCTGTTATGCAGAGCTCGAGGGCGGTCTCCTGCGCGCCGTGCTCGACATGCTGGCCGGCCGCTATCCCTCGGCCGACTTCGCCGAGCTGCGGCCGCGCATCCACTGGGATCGCGAGGCCGACCGCCTCGCGATCCGCGAGGGCGCCGGTCGCATCGCGCTCCTCTCGGGCGGAACGATCCCCGACCGCGGGCAGTACGCCGTCCACATCGCGCCGGACGGCCCGCGGATCGGCGAGCTCGACGAGGAGATGGTGCACGAATCGAAGCCGGGCGACGTCGTGACGCTCGGCGCCTCGAGCTGGCGGATCGCCGAGATCGGGCGCGATCGCGTGCTCGTCTTCCCGGCGCCGGGCGAAGCGGGTCGCCTGCCGTTCTGGCGCGGCGACGGTCCGGGCCGCCCGATCGAGCTCGGGCGGGCGCTCGGGCGCTTCGTGCGCGCGCTGTCCGCGCAGGCCGATCCCGAGGCCTGGCTGGGCGCGCAGGGTCTGCTCGATCCGTTCGCGATCGCGAACCTCGTCGACCATCTCTCGGCGCAGCGGGCGGCGACCGGCGCGGCGCCGAGCGACCGCGCGATCGTGATCGAGCGCTTCCGCGACGAGCTCGGCGACCTGCGCGTCGCGATCCTCTCGCCCTTCGGTGCGCGGGTCCACGCGCCCTGGGCGCTCGCGATCGCGCAGCGCCTCGCGCAGTGGGGGATCGAGCAGGCGCATCCGCTCTGGACCGACGACGGCATCCTGTTCCGCTTCCCCGACGCCGACGCCCCTCCGCCCCGCGAGCTCTTCCTGCCCGATCCGGAGGCGCTCGAAGAGCTCGTCTGCGCGCGGCTCGAGGATTCGTCGCTCTTCGCGGCCCAGTTCCGGGAGAACGCGGCGCGCGCGCTGCTGCTGCCCCGGCGCCGCGCGGGCGCGCGCATGCCGCTCTGGTCGCAGCGTCTGCGCGCGCAGAATCTGCATGCGATCGCGCGCCGCTTCCCCGATTTTCCGATCCTGCTCGAGACCTATCGCAGCTGCCTGAAGGACGTCTTCGACCTCCCGAGCCTCGTCCTGCTGCTGCGGGCGATCGAGTCCGGCGACGTCGAGGTCCACGACGTCGAGACGCGCACGCCCTCGCCCTTCGCCCGCTCGCTCGTCTTCGCCTACACCGCGAGCTTCCTCTACCAGCCGGACCTGCCCGCCGCCGAGCGCCGGAGCCAGGCGCTCGCCCTCGACCGGAGCCTGCTGCGCGAGCTGCTCGGGGCAGCGGATCTGCGAAGGCTGCTCGACGCCGGCGCCCTCGACGCGGTCGAGCGCTCGCTCCAGGGCCTCTCTGCCGACACGAAGGCACGTCATGCCGACGCGCTCCACGATCGCCTGCGGCGCTCGGGCGACGCGACCGACGCAGCGCTCGCCGAGCGATTCGAGGGCCTGCGGGCCGACTTCGAGCGCGCCCGCGACGCGCTCGTCGGGGCGCGCCGGATCGTCGCGATCGAGCTGGCCGGCGAAGCGCGCTGGATCGCGGTCGAGGATGCCGCCGCCTATCGCGACGGCCTCGGCGTCGACCTGCCGCCCGGGCTGCCGTCCGCGCTGCTCGAGCCCGCCCACGCCCCGCTCGAGCAGCTCGTGATGCGGCATGCCCGGACGCACGCGAGCTTCACGACCGAAGCCCTCGCGGCGCGCTTCGGCCTGCGCCCGCCCGCCCTCGAGCCGCTGCTCGATTCGCTCGCGCGCCGCGGGCGACTGCTGGCCGGCGAGTTCGATCCGCGGCGAATCGGGCGCGAGTGGTGCGAGCCGGAAGTCCTGCGGCGGCTCAAGAAGAAGACGCTCGCCCGGCTGCGCGAGGAGATCGAGCCGGCCCCCGGCGAGGTCGTCTGCCGCTTCCTGCTCGACTGGCACGGCGTCGCCGCTCCGGTCCGCGGGGCGGAGCAGCTCGAGGCGGTGATCGACCGGCTCGAGGGATTACCGCTCTCGTTCGCCGAGCTCGAGCGCGCGATCCTGCCCGCGCGGATCGCGGACTTCGATCCCGCGATGCTCGACGCGGCGGGCAGCGAAGGGCGACTCGTCTGGGTCGGCGCGGGCGCGATCGGGGAGCGGGACGGCCGCATCCTGCTCCATCGCCGCGAGCGGCTCGCGGGTGCTGTTCGGGGCGATGCGTCCGAGGCGGAGCGGGCGATCGAAGCGCTGCCTCCGATCGCCGCGCAGATCCACGCGGGGCTCGCGCGCCGCGGCGCATCGTTCTTCGCCGAGATCGCCGCCGGGATCCGCGCGATCGATCCCGGGGTCCCGGCGCACGCGATCGAGGCCGCGCTCTGGACCCTCGTCTGGCAGGGGCTCGTCACGAACGACACCTTCGCTCCGCTGCGCGCGCGCCGCGCGCCGCGCGCGAAGCGGCCCCGGCGTCCCGGGCGCCATGCGCCGCCCTCGTCGACCGCGGGCCGCTGGTCCCTCGTCGCCCCGCTGCTCGCGCCGGGCGACGGCGACGGCGAATCGCCGACCGTGCGCCTGCATCGCCGCGTGCTCGCCCTGCTCGAACGACACGCGATCGTGTCGCGCGAATCGCTCGAGGGCGAAGCGCTGCCGGGGGGCTTCGGCGCGATCTATCCCGTGCTGCGCGAGATGGAGGAGGCGGGCCGTGTCCGGCGCGGCCATTTCTCGGCGGGCGCGAGCAGCGCGCAGTTCGCACTGCCGGGCGCGGTCGATCGGCTGCGCGGCTTTCGCCCGCGGCCCGCGACGCCGCAGGCGATCCTGCTCGCATCGACCGATCCGGCGCAGCCCTTCGGCGCGCAGCTTCCCTGGCCGGCGCTCGCGCAGGGACGCGCGCGCCGCGCGGTCGGGACGGCGGTCGTGCTGGTCGACGGCAAGCCGCTCTTCTTCGTCGAGCGCGGAGGGCTGCGCCTCGCGATGTTCGAGGGCTGGGGTCCGGGCGCCGGATCGAGCCGCCATGCGCGTCGCGACGCGTCCGATCGAGAGGTCGTGGATGAAGAGGAACGCCTGCTCGCCGGGCTGCGCGTGCTCGCGGCGAGTGCGGGTCGCCTCGGCGTCAAGCGAATCGCGGTCGAGCAGGTCGACGGCGGGCCCGCGCGCGAATCGGCGCTCGCGGGGCTCTTCGAGCGTGCGGGGTTCCGGGGCGGGTATCGGGGCTTCGAGATCGAGGGGACGGGGCGTTAGTTCGAGCGAGAGAGTTTCAGGCCGCCTCGGACTCCGCTCGCCGCAGCCCTGCTTCTTCGTGCTCTCCCGCGATCGCGTCGACTCCGATGCCGAAGGCCGTCGCGATCGAGAGGGCTGAGAGACCGCCGCCGACCGCGAAGGCGAGGGCGAAGGCTTCCGGGGTTCCGCGGCCGCCGTAGGCGAGGGCGAGCAGGGTGATGCCGAAGGCAGCGCCGCCCTGGCCCATCAGGCGGTTGGCGGCGCCTGCGATGCCGAGGTCATGGAAGGGGACGGAGCGGGCGATCGCGGCGGTGATCGAGGGCTGCGAGAGGCCGTGGCCCGCGCCCTGGGCGGCGAGACCGGCGACGAAGAGCGCGAGGCTCTCGGCCCAGGCGGCCCAGGCGGATGCGAAGAGGCCGAGCGTCAGGACCGCGCAGCCGACGACCGAGGCGGCCCGCTCGCCATAGGCCTCGCCGAAGCGGCCGCCCAGCGGCGAGCAGATCGTCAGCGACACCGTTCGGAGCAGCACGATGTAGGAAGCCGTCGTCACCGAATAGCCGAGCTGGAGCAGCAGGATCGGCGCGACGACGAAGGCGCCCATGTAGGCGGCGCTCGTGAAGGCGTTCGTCGCGAGGGTCGCCGAAAAATTCGCCGAGCGGAAGAATGCGAGCGGCATGAGCGGCGCGGCGACGCGCCGCTCGATCAGGACGAACGCGATCATGCCGCCGACGCCGACGACGAGACTCGCGGGAATCCACTCGGCGAAGCTCGCGGGGCTGCGCACGCTGCCGAGGGCGTACATGAGGCCGCCGACGCCGAGGCAGAGCGCGACCGAGCCCGCGAGGTCGAAGCGAACGCGCAGTCGCGGCGTCTCGCGCAGCACGATCATCGCGAGCACGAGGGCGACGATCGAGAACGCCGCCTGGAGCAGGAAGACGACGCGCCAGCCGAAGAGATCGACGAGCGGACCGCCCGCGACGAGGCCGAGCGCCGGCGCGGCGGCGGTCGTCATCGACCACCAGCCCATCGCGCGGACCCGCTGCCCGGGCGGGGTCACCGAGAAGATCAGTGCCATCGCGGTCGGCTGGGTCGCGCCGCCGAGCATCGCGGCGAGGGTCCGGAAGCCGATCAGCGAGGCGGGATCCCAGGCGATCGCCGTCAGCGCGGCGACGACCGTCGAGCCCGCGAACCCGATCAGGAAGACCCGGCGATGACCGCGCTGATCGCCGAGCTTGCCGAGCAGCGGGAAGGTCACCGCCGACAGCAGCATCGGGGCCGAGATGACCCAGGCCATGGTCGTCTCGTCGGCGGCGAACTCGCCGGCGATCGAGGCGAGCGAGACGGCGAGGATCGTGATCGGGAAGGCGGTGGCGAACATGCCGGCGAGCGCGGCGAGGAGCACCCAGGTCGGGTAGCGGCCCGTCGCGTCGAGCCGGGCGAGGAATGCTTCCCGCCGGGAGCGGTACGCCCGCGCGGGTGTCGAGGCGGCTTGTGGGGGCGGCGTTCGGGCGGGCTCTCCGGTGGTCGCGGGGGGGAGTGAGCAAGGGTCCATGGCCGCGCGAGCTTAGCGCGCGGGCACTGGCGAGCCGGGTGGAAGCAACCGGCAGCGGCTCGACGAGGCGCGTTCGATTGCGCGCGAATAGATGGGATTCTATTACCATATCAAGGTTCGTGAATGCGATGCCGACACGACCGCGAGCGAAGGCGGGGCGGCTTCATGACTTTGATCACTGAGAAAAGGAGAGTTGGATTCATGATTTCGATCAATAAGATAGGACTCATCGTTGCCGTCCAGGCGCTCGCCAACCTTTTCGGCGCCACGCAGAGCCTGGCGCAGGCCGATGTCTACCCGGTGACGGTCACCATGACTGGAACCGTGCAGGGTACCGGTCCGACAGGACCAGTGGCTCTCAGGGAGACGCTGAAAGGCGATGATCTGTTGAACCTCGCAAGGGGTCGCGCGCTCGGAACGCCGATCCCGGCCAACGAGAGGCTCTCCCTCGCGGTGGACTGCGACTCAGAGCTGATCGCGATCTTCGTCTACGACCAGATCAGCTCGGATGTCCTCGCTGTCGTCGCCGAGCTCGAAGTGGAAGAGGTCGCCGTGCAAGGATCGCGAGCGCGGTCCATCCTGGAAATGAACGTCGAGTCCAGCGGCAACATGATTAACGCGCTCGACAGTGGCGAGTTCTTGCTGGCCGGCCAGGCCTCACTCCCCTTCCCCGACGACGACGAGTGCTTTACCAATCTGAAAGCCTCTGGCCTGGGCATCATTCGGATCGTCGACGACGGACAGGAGATCGATGTGCTGGTCTCCAAGGTCTCCGTCAATACTTCTGCGCGCTCGATTGGCACCGCCAACCTGGACGACTTCTAGGAATCGTCCGCGCAGGGGTTCGAGGGCCGTCGCCGCGGGCGTGGGACATTCGAGGTCTCCAGCGCGACGACGGCCCTCGCCGCGTTCATTTCAGCCTCACTCGGCGACGGGGCTCGCTGGGCAGGCCGAGGCGGATGACCACCGGCTCGGGTGATCGCCGGCGGGGGTGCATCCACCAGCCGAAGCGTGTAAACCCTCGGGCTTGTTTCCAGGGACAAGCAATGAGGTCGCGCGTCGGCATGGATTTTTCGCTGCTTCTCGCCAACCTCCCGCCCATCAATGCCGGTTTGAACGCGACGGCGACGATCCTCCTCGTGGTCGGGCGCGCGCTCGCGCGCCGAGGCGAGGTCGAACGCCACAGGCTCGTCATGCTCTCGGCCTTCGCCGTCTCGAGCCTGTTTCTCGTCTGCTACGTCGCCCACAAGATCTC
>CAZFKD010000273.1:1649-6175 GCA_964519695.1 uncultured Spirochaetaceae bacterium | reverse complement strand
TGGGGCATCAGGATGCCGCCGATCGACGTGCCCATTGCGGCGATGCCGAGGGCGCGGCCGCGGGAAGCCGTGAACCAGCGAGCCACGACCGCCGAGCCGACGATCGGTCCGAGCAGGTTGTTCGCGCTCCCGAGCAGGATCGACATCGCGATCACGAACGCGATCACGTTCGGCGCCCAGGCGATCGCCAGGAGCCCGATGCACAACGCCGCAATCCCGATCAGCATCAGGCCGCGGACCGACCAGCGATCGACGAGCGGTCCGATCACGAGGGGCAGGACCAGACCGAGCATTGTCGGACCGATCATCGCCCAGCTCAGCTGCTGCATCCCGCAATCGAACTCGGCCTCGACTGCGACGGCGAGCAGCGGATAGCCGTAGCTGAAGAAGCCGACCATGAAGAGCTGCGCGATGAAGACGGTCGCGACGATCCACCAACCCCGGAACATGCTGTCTGACCATCCCTTCCGGATCGCGCCGCCGCGTCCGCTCGTCGCCCAAGGACCATCGATCACGAACCACTGATCAAGAACCACTGATCACGAACCACGGCTCACCAATGACCGAACGACGTCCAGCGAACGCCGGGCGCCGATCAGCGCACGCCTCGCGATGGTACTCCGCCGGGCGCACGGCGCTGCCCCAATCCGATCGCGTTCGGGTAAGCTGGCGGCGCGCGCCGCCCACCCGAGCGCGGACGCAGGAGGGGCCATGCCGATCACGGGTCGTTGTTATTGTGGACGGGTCCGGTACAGCGCCGAGGGCGAGCCCGCGATGCGGGCGCAATGCCATTGCCGCGAGTGCCAGTACATCTCGGGCGGCGCCGCGGTCCTGATCCTGGGGATGCCCGCCGACGGCTTCGCCTTTACGCAGGGCGAGTCCCGGGGCTTCACGCGCAGCGACATCCCGCGGCCCGTGACGCGGGAGTTCTGCCCGGATTGTGGGACGCATCTGCTGACGCGGGTTCCCAACGTGCCGCTGGTCTTCCTCAAGGTCGGGACGCTCGACGATCCGTCGATCTTCCGGGGACCGGAGGCGGTGCTCTTCACGATCGACCAGCAGCCGTGGCATCACGTCCCGGAAGGGGTCCCGAGCTTTCCGCGCATGCCGGGCTGAACGCTGGCCCCCAGCACGCCCCGGCGCGCCGCTCAGGCGCTCGGCGGCCGCGTCCCCTTCTTCGCATCTCCGATCTTGCGCATGCGCGGGCGCGGCGGGATGACGAGGGGATCGAAATGCCCCGCGCTCCGCCGCACGGCGGCGCTCGGCATCTGGAGGCGCCCGGTCACGGTCGCCCCGTCGTGGAGAATGACGCGCGGCGCCCGCACGTCGCCGCAGATCACGCCCCCCGGCTTGACCTCGACCCAATCCTCCGCCGTGACGTTCCCGCGCACGGTGCCCCGGATCCGGACCGAGCGCGCGTCGATGCGCGAGCGCACGAGCCCCTCCTCGCCGATCGTGACGCGCGAGCGAAGCGCGCGCACTCGGCCTTCGACGAGTCCCTGGATCTCGACGTTCTCGTCGGCGACGAGATCCCCCGCGATCTTGCTCGCGGGGCCGAGGACGCTGGCGAGCTTGCGCGCGACCTCGCCGAGCGAGAATTCGACATCGATCTCCGGATAGAGCGGCTGCGCCCCGGCGCGCGGCGCATCCTCCGGCGCGGGCCGTTCGTTCGCCCCCGGGCCGAAGACGCGGTCCACGATGCCGGCATGGCGGGCTTCAGCGCCTGCGTCGCGATGCATCGCGGCAACGGCGCCGACGACGCCGCGAGCGGAATCGCTGCGCGCAGCATCCGTTTCGGCTTCCGCGGGGTCGCGCGACATCATCGCCATCGAGGCTCCTCCCGGGTCGAGTCCGGGCGCGCGGGGCGGATCCCTCCGCTGCGGCCGGTCGACGGGGATGAGTGGCGACGAGATCCATCGGATCGCAGGCAACGGGGGCGCCGCAAAGGCGGAATCGGCCTGCGGCGCAAAACTGCGGCCAACCTGCCGGCGAGGTACCTCTGCGTCGCCGCCGCTCCGCCGCCCTGTTCAGCGCGAAACGACGTCCGCGAACTTCACGACCTGCGTCTCCCATTCCCTGGGACACGGGCCGGACGCGCCGACGATTCGGCCGAGCATGCCGCCCTGATCGTGGCCGAGCGTATTGAGCCAGTTCGGATGCGCCGGCCCCGGATCGGCATGGGCGATCAGGATCTTCACCGAGCCGTCCGGCTCGTGGCGCGCCATGAACTTGTTGGTCCAGACGTTGAAGAAGCGGTGGTCGAGGGACTCCATCCAGAAATTCGAGAGCTGCAGGTTCCACGTCTGGCATTCCGGCAGGAACGGGATCCGCACGGCGAGCGCCTCGTCGGGCGCGAGCTGCCAATGGCTCTGGTAGTAGTGGATCGTCGGATCCCCGCCCGCCGCCTGCAGGACCGCCTGATCGTGGGGATGCAGCCGGTTCAGCGTGTTCTCCTGATAGTCCTTCGTCCACATCAGCCCGAGCTTCACCGTGCTCTCGAGAAAGCCGAGCGCACCCATCAGCTGCGCCTCGATCCGATCCGGATCGACGTTGTTGTTCTTCCGCTCGGGATTCAGACACTCGATCGAAAGCTCCGCCCGCTTCTCCTGCTTGCGGTTGCCGAAGGTCTGGCGGACGACGAGGTTCGTCGCCTTCGGCGAGAGCTCGAGCCAGTTGCCCTTCTGCGGCTTCCTCTGGGAGAGCAGGATCTCGAAGCTGCCGTGGGGCCCGAGCTCGATCGTCGAGGAGTCGATCTCGGACAGGCTCGCCATGCCGTCGACGCCGACGCCGCCCTTGATGCCGATGCTGAACCATTTGACGGTCCCGCGCGTCCCGCGAATGCGGTAGTCGAAGCGGCCGTCGATGTTGCAGTTCTCGTAGTAGTTGTCGGGGTTGTCGTTCAAGATCTTCTTCGTGTCGTCGGCGAGGCGGTAGAAGGCGGGATACTGCGGATCGGCGTAGTCGACGACGCGCTCGAGCCCGGCGCGCAGGATGCGGGTCAGGAAGCGGTGGCCCAGGGCCTGGTTCATCCGGTCCCTCGGAACGTTCGACTCCTGGAGCAGCTGGCCCGCGGCCTTCAGGCGGTCGCAGAAATCGTTCCAGAGCTGGCCGTTCAGCATCCTGTCTTCCGCCGATTGCGTGCTCATGTCGTCGCTCCTCTGCCGGTTCCGATGCCCTACGCTAGCGTGCCGTGAACCCAAGTCATGGCCCGGATCGGGTCTTCCGCTCGCCCTTCCATCCGTCTTTTTCCCAGAGGAGCACGCGATGAGTCCGTCCCCGAATCCGCCCCGCAGCGCCTCCACGCGCCCGCGCCCGCTCGCCGAGATCGCGCGCTGGGATGCGGAGTGCGACGTCGTCGTCGTCGGCTTCGGCGCGGCGGGCGCATCGGCGGCGATCGAGGCGGCCGAGGCCGGCGGGCGCGTCGTCCTCGTCGAGGTCGCATCGGGCAGCGGCGGGACCAGCGCGATGGCGGGCGGCGACATCTATCTCGGCGGCAACGGCGGGACCGAGGTCCAGCGCGCGAACGGCTTCGTCGACGAGACCGAGGACTTCTTCCGCTACATGATGATGGCGGGCGGGCCCGATGCCGACGAAGAGCGCGTGCGGATGTACGCCGACGGCGCGCTCGCGCATTTCGAATGGCTGAAGGCCCAGGGCGTGCCGTATCGCAAGACCTGGATTCCCGGCAAGCCCGTCATGCCGGGCACCGGCGACTGCCTGATCCTCTCCGGCAGCGAATACGCCTGGCCCTTCAAGGAGCAGGCGCGGCCCTGCCCGCGCGGCCATCTGCCCGAGGCGATCGGCGAGACGGGCGGCTTCATGCTGCTCGACAAGCTCGCGCAGCGCGTGCATGCGCTCGGCGTCGAAGTCCGCTTCCAGACCCGCGCGCGGGCGCTGGTCGTCGACGAAAGCAGTCGCGTCTGCGGCCTCGTCGTCGTCACCGACGGCGAAGAGAAGGCGCTGCGCGCGCGCGGCGGCGTCGTCCTCTGCGCGGGCGGGTTCGCGCTGAACGAGGACATGCTGCGCCAGTACGTCCCGCTGCGGCCGCGGCTCGGCGCCGATGGCCTCTCCGGCGGCTACGACGACGGCTCCGGCATCCGCCTCGGCATGAGCGTCGGCGGCGCCGCGATCCACATGGACGAGATCTTCCTGACCCTGCCCTTCTATCCGCCCGAGTCCCACGTCAAGGGCATCCTCGTGAACGACAAGGGCGCGCGCTTCATCAACGAGGACGCCTACGGCGGCCGCGTCGCGCATTTCATCGCGAGCCAGATCGGCGAGCGCTTCTTCCTGCTCGTCGACGACGCGATCTTCCAGCAGCCCTCGCCCTATTCGAAGATCGAGATCGCCGCGGTCGGCTCGACCTGGGAGGAGGTCGAGCGCGAGCTCGAGCTGGCGCCCGGCAGCCTCGTCGCGAGCGTCGAGGTCTACAACCGGCATGCCGCCAAGGGCGAGGATCCCCTCTTCCACAAGGATTCGAGCTGGCTGAAGCCCCTCGACGAGCCGCCCTTCGCCGCCCTCGCCTG
>CAZFKD010000273.1:0-1639 GCA_964519695.1 uncultured Spirochaetaceae bacterium | reverse complement strand
GCTGAGCACGCAGGCGGGCACATCCGCGCCCAGCTTCGCCGCCCTCGCCTGCCATCTCAAGCAGGCCTACTACCCCTTCTTCACGCTCGGCGGCCTGCGCGTGCGGCCGACGGGCGAGGTCCTCACGGTCGATGGTGATCCGATCCCCGGCCTCTACGCCGCCGGCCGCACGGCCTGCGGCCTGCCGCGCTGGGGCAAGGGCTACAGCTCCGGGATGTCGCTCGGGGATTGCACGTTCTTCGGGCGGATGGCGGGAAGGACAGCGGCAGGAGCGAAGCGGGCGAATCCATAGTGTCCTGAGTCCGAAGTTCCCCACTGACTCATGATCACAGCTCCAAGCCCCAAGACGCGACGATTCGTTCAGAAGGTCGGTCCGGATGGGCTGTCTTCCGCTTCACCGAGGCGACGAGGAAGAGCCCGAGAGGGGAAGAACGGGGAACAGCCGGGCTCAACTTGCTGGACTGCGACGCCGAAGGCATTCTGTGGCCATGACCTCGACCGCACTACGCAAGGAACTTTCCCGGCTGACCACCGCGGAGAAGCTCGAACTCGTCGAGGAACTCTGGGACAGCATTCCCGAGGAAGACGATGCCCTCGAGCTCACAGCCGAGCAGCGAGCGGATCTCGATCTTCGTCTGGCCGAAGCCGACGCGGATCCCGACGGCGGCGTGCCCTGGAATGCAGCCAGAGAGCGTATCCGGCAACGCCAACGGTGAGGCTCTCTCTTCGGCACCGCGCAGAACTCGATCTCGACGAGGCCTACGCGTGGTACGAGCGCGCATGGCAGGGCTCGGAGAGACGTTCCTGCGGTCGATCGACGCTTGTTTCGACCGCCTCCGTCGAGAGCCCGAGATCTACGCGGTCCATCACGCTCGCGTGCGACGCGCTCGCGTACATCGGTTCCCGTACCAGGTTCATTACGTGATCCGAGACGATCATGTAGACGTTCTCTCGGTCTATCACGAACGTCGACGCCCTCGACGCTTCACACCTTAGCCGCCACTTCGCCGGTGGGGCTGCACTCCGGAATATCGCGAATCCGCTTCGACGATCGAGAGACGCCTTGACCAGGATCGAAGCTCTGAAGGGGGCGGCCAAACAAGGCGCCGCCATCGCCTCGTTCGTTGACCGCTCATTTTGCGGGCCGCTCCCGAGGCCGCCCATCGCCAGCCCGTCTAGACCACCCGATTCGCGACCGCCCGCCCGCGCCGCCAGGCCTCGATCGCATCGATCAGGATCTGGCCCATTCCCATGCGCGCCTCGACCGTCGCGCTCCCGATGTGGGGGACCATGAAGACGTTCTTGAGGTCGAAATACTCGGGATGGATCGCCGGCTCGCCCGCGAAGACGTCGAGCCCCGCCGCCCAGACCTGCCCCGACTGCAGCGCATCGATCAGGGCTCGATCGACGACGAGATCCCCGCGCGCGATGTTGACGACGATGAGCCCGGGCCGTGCCGCCGCGAGCAGCGCCTGGTTCACGATCCCCCGCGTCTCGTCCGTCGCCGGACACGCGAGCACGAGCACGTCGACCTCGGCCGCGAGCGCCGCGATCGATTCCCGGTACTCGGCCCCTGCCTCGAGCGCAGGCGCGAGCCGCCTGCGATTGCAGTAGAGGATGCGCATGTCGAAGGCGCGGG
>CAZFKD010000272.1:0-6228 GCA_964519695.1 uncultured Spirochaetaceae bacterium | reverse complement strand
GTGGGGATCGAGCGGGCCGAGGGCGACCGGATCCGTGCGATCCGCTTCGCCGTACCGGATCGACATGGGGAGCGCACCGATCCGCGGGAAGAGCAGCTCCGCGTCGCTGACCCCGGGCTCGATCTCGAAGGGCGCGAGCGAGAGCGCCTGCAGGTTCGCCGGATGGCCGAGGTAGCCGAGGGCGACGATCGCGCGCAGCGCGGTGAAGAGCAGTCGCACGCGATGGTCCCGATGGCCCGCCACCCGCTCGAGCACGGCCACGCGCGCCGCCGCCGAGAGACTCGAGAAGCGGTCGTGGCCGCCGGGCTCGCCGGCGGGCAACACGAGCGAGAGATGTTCGAACAGCAGAAGGAGCGCGCGGATCTGGACGCGCTGGGCCATCGGCAGCGACGCGAGATGGCGATCGACGTAGAGCGGGAGCTGTGCGTCGATCCCGACGACGGGCAGGCTCGCGCCCTCCGGAAACAGGACCTCGGCAGCGGACTGCAGGAAGGCCGCCTCGCCGCGATGGAGCACCGCGAGCCCCGACGGCGGCGCGGGATATCCAGCCAGGAAGCGCCGATGGGACGCGACCGCCAGCACGAGCGCCGCGCCGATGACCAGGAGGCCGGTGAACACGGTCCCGAGCATAACCGAGAGGCTCAACCGAGCAGCGATTGCTGGAGGGCGTGCAGCCAGGCGTAGGCCTCGTGCTCCATCTCCTGGAGCTCGGCCAGGGAGATCCGGAGCCGCGCGAGCTCCTCTTCGGCGGCCTCGAAGGCGCCGCTCTCGGTCGCCTCGGCCAGCAGCAACAGCCTTCCGAGCTCTCCCTCCCGGGCGATCAGGGCGAGCGCGATGTCCGGGCCGAGCCGCAGCTCGCGGACCACGTCTTCGATCGGCCGCCCGAGCAGCGCGTCGACCAGCGAGAGCATCCCGACGAGGAAGGCCCGCTCGCGATCGATGCGCAGCGTCCCGCGCGAGGCCGCGAGCGTGGCCACAGACTCCATCAGACGGCCGCGATGGGCCGCCGCCGACAGCAGCGGATCGTGGATCCCCCCGCCCTCGCCATGGGCGTAGAGCAGCACCGAGACCCAGCGCGAGAGCTGGCGCAGCCCGAGATGCCGGACGCCGTCCTCGATCGACTCGAGCCGGACGCGCGCGGCATTGCCCGCCGTGTTCACGATGCGGATCAGGTTGACCCCGAGCTTCGCGTCCTGCTTCAGGCTCTCGACGATCTCGGCGTTGTCGGCCTCGCAGCTGATCTGCTGCATCAGCCGGACCAGCGTCGTCTGCGCCGGATCGATGCCCGCCCCTTCGAGCACCATCGGCCGCGCGAAGAAATAGCCCTGGAAGCGGTCGAAGCCCGCGGCATGGCAGGCGTCGAACTCTTCCCGGGTCTCGACCTTCTCCGCGAGCAGCAATCGCTCGTCGCCGCGCAGGCTCCGCGCCAGCCGCCGCAGCTCGCGGCGCGCCACGGCCGGCAGGTCGACCTTCACGACGTCGGCGAAAGGCAGCAGCGAGCGGCGCGGATCCTCGAGGATCCAGTCGTCGAGGGCGATGCGATAACCGGCTGCCTTCAGCGCGCGACAGCGCTCCTCGATCTCCCGATCCGGCTCGATCTCCTCGAGCAGCTCGATCACGACCCGCTCGCTCGGCAGCGCGAAGATCGTGTCCGAGAGCAGGACCTCGCGCGTCACGTTGAAGAAGCCGAGATGGCCGCCGAGCACGGCCTCCTCGCCGAGCGTCGCGAAGGTATTCGCGATGACGCGCAGCGCCGCGAAATTCTTCTCGCTGAAGTCGGCGAACGTCGCGGTCCGCGAGCTCCGAAAGAGCAGCTCGTAGGCGACGACCTGTCGGTCGCGGTCCACGATGGGCTGCCGGCCGACGAACGCTTCCT
Source organism: uncultured Spirochaetaceae bacterium (assembly GCA_964519695.1). Lineage (GTDB taxonomy): Bacteria > Myxococcota_A > UBA9160 > UBA9160 > UBA4427 > UBA4427. The sequence continues at coordinate 4,352 of CAZFKD010000272.1, read as the reverse complement.
GGCTCAAGGGGTCGAACCTCCGACTCCCCCATCGGCCGGTCCGCGCCCCGCCTGAGGCAAGGCGGCGAATCGGCCCGAGCTGCTCAGGGTTCGCCCGGAGTCAGGATTCGTAGGGCGGCTCGGCGACCCAGGGCAGCGTCGTCGGAAAATCTTCGGAGACCCGCAGCGGGAAGCGCGCCGGCCGCTTCTCGAGGAAGCTCGTGACGCCCTCCCGGCTGTCGGCCCCCGCGCCCATGTAGGTCATGGCGGCCGAGTCGAGCCGGTGGGCCGCCATCGGATGAGACGCCCCCAGCATCTGCCACATCATCTGCCGGCCGAGGGCGACCGAGACGGCGCTCGTATTCGACGCGATTTCGAGCGCGAGCGCGCGGGCCCGGGGCAAGAGCGCGTCCGGGGCCAGCACCTCGGAGACGAGCCCCCCGCGCAGGGCCTCGGCCGCGTCGAAGAGCCGACCCGTCGCGACCCACTCCATCGCCTGCGAGATGCCGACGATGCGCGGCAGGAACCAGCTGCTGCAGGCCTCGGGCACGATGCCGCGGCGGGTGAACACGAAGCCGAAGCGCGCCCGCTCGCTCGCGAGCCGGATGTCCATCGGGAGCGTCGCCGTGACCCCGACGCCGACCGCCGCGCCGTTGATGGCGGCGATCACGGGCTTGCGGCAGCGGAACAGGCGCAGCGAGAGGATCCCGCCGACGTCGCGCGGCGCGGCGGGCGAAGTCGAATGGTCCTGCATCTCGCCTTCGCGGGGATCGAAGGTCCCGCCGCCGCCCGAGAGGTCGGCGCCCGCGCAGAATGCCTTGCCCGCCCCCGTCACGATCACGGCGCGGATCGCGTCGGCGGCGTCGATCGCGTCGAGGGCGTGCAGCCATTCCTGCGCCATCCGGTGGGTGAACGCGTTCATGCGCTCGGGCCGGTCGAGGGTCAGCGTCGCGACGCCGTCGGAGGATTCGAGGCGGATCGTCTTGTAGGGACGCGGGTCGGAGCTCGTCTCGGAAGCGTTCGTCATCGGATCTCCAGATTCGTTCGTCGGCCGATGGCCCGACCGAGGCGCAGCGGTGTGCCGATCGCCTGCGCGTCGAGCGCGAAGAGACCGGGCGGGATCAGGAGCACGATCGTCGAGCCGAACTCGAACTGCCCCCACTCCTCGCCGCGGGCGAGCTTCGGACCGAGGGCGCCGAGCGCGCGATCGACGGCCACCGCGCCGGCGCGATTGGTCCGCAGCCCATCGAACGCGAGCCGCACGCTGCCGACCATCGTCGCCCCGACCGCGACCATCGCGATCGAACGCGCCGCGGCACCCTGCCCGGCCGCGGCGGCGTCTCCGGCCGTCGAGGTGGGCGCGCCCGCGACGCCTTCGGCGATGCCGGGCTCGATCTCGAGCCAGGCGCAGATCCGCTCGTTGCGCGCGAAGACGCCCTCGACCCCCAACAAGCCGATCGCGTTCACCGGCCAGAGATTGCCCGGCCGATAGACGAGGCGCGTGATGCGACCGGCCGTGGGCGCATGGAAGCGGTGGTAGTCGCGCGGCGAGAGATAGAGCGTCGCGAACGTGCCGCCTTCGAACGGGCGCGCCGCTTCTTCGGAGCCGAGCAGGTCGGCGACGCGATAGGGCCGGCCCTTGACCTGGAGGATCGTGCCGCCCTCGATCCGCCCCGACGCGCCCCAGGCCCCGTCGCAAGGCGAGACGAGCACGTCCTCGCCGCCTTCGAGCGGGCGGGCGCCGGGCGCGAGCGCGCGGGTGAAGAAGGATTGGAGTGAGTCGTAGCTCGCGAGCGGCCGGGCGAGCTCGCGCCGGTCGACACCCGCGAGCCGGACGAAGAGCGCGAGCAGGGGCCGCTGCAGCGGGCCCGGCAGCCGCCGCGATGCGAGCCAGCCCATCGCACGGGAGATCGCGTTCTTCGGCAGCAGGACGAGCAGCCCGAGCAGCGCACGCGCGACGCCGCGCAGCCGCTCCGGGTCCGGTTGGGTCTTCGACATGCGCGGGAGCATACGAGATTCGGTGCGCTCCGTTGCGCCCCGGCTGCGATCGCCGCGCCGATCGCCCGGATGCGCATGCGACCGGCATTTCGATCGGCAATCGCCGCGCAGGCGTCGCCATCAAGTGGGCGCTGCATCGAATGCCTTCGCCGAAAGGGGCCCGGACGAACGCCCGGAGACGATCCGCTGGTGTGCGATTTCCTGCGTCAAGCCCCTGGGATGAATGGCCGAGTCGTGGCGTAAATCACCATGCGTGCAGACAGACCCAACAAGACGGCAGCCCAGGAACGAACCCGCCCGCGGTCGAGCCGATCGCCTTCGCCCCTGCGCGGGCGACCCGCCGGGCCGCTGCCCCTTCGCCTCGCACCGGCTCCGGCGGCGATCTGTTATGCGAGCCTCGCCCGCCTCGACGGCCGACATCCCCTGCGCGATCGGGTCCCGGGCGCGGTCATCGGCTATCCCGCCCGCCGCCGCCACGACGGCGAGATCGCCTTCTTCAATTTCGGTCTGGCCCGCGAGATCGGCCTGCTGCCGCCGGATCATCCCGACGAGCTGACGCCCGAGCTGCGCCGTCAGCTGCTCGAGACCTTCGACATCGTCATCGTGAACGAATGGGATCAGGCCCATGGCCATCTGCCCGGCCCCCGCGATCGCCTCCCCCACGAGTTCATGGCGACCCGCTACCTCCAGCTCCAGCATCCGGACAAGCGCGGCCTCAACTCCGGCGACGGCCGCAGCATCTGGAACGGGCTGCTCGAGACCGAGCAGGGCCGCTTCGACGTCTCGAGCTGCGGGACCGGTGTGACCCGCCTCTGTCCGGCGACCTCGATCCACGGCGAGTTCTTCCGGACCGGCAACGCGCTGGCCGACTACGGCTGTGGCACGGCCCACATCGAAGAGGGCCTCGGCGCCGCCCTGATGAGCGAGTCGTTCGCCCGCAACGGCATCCGCACCGAGCGTGTCCTCGCGATCGTCTCGCTCCCGGGCGGCTTCGCGATCAACGTCCGGATCGCGCCGAACCTGCTGCGACCCTCGCATTTCTTCGGCCTGCTGCGGCGGCGCGAGGATGCCGACCTGCGCAGCTGCGTGCTCTACTACGCCGAGCGCGAGATCGAGGGCCGGCGCTGGCCCTTCATCGCCTCCGAGCGCGAGCGGATCCGCTACCTGCCCGAGCGGGTGGCGATCGACTTCGCGCGGGCCACCGCGACCTTCGAGAGCGAGTACATCTTCTGCTGGCTCGACTGGGACGGCGACAACGTGCTGACCGACGGCAGCATCATCGACTACGGCTCCGTCCGGCAATTCGGCCTCTACCACCACAGCTACCGCTTCGCGGACCCCGACCGCATGTCGACCTCGATCCCGGAGCAGAAGCGCAAGGCGCGCCAGATCGTCCAGCGCTTCGCCCAGATCCGGGAGCTGCTGCTGCGGGGCGAGGCGCCGTCGCTGGCGAGCCTGCGCGACGATCCGGTGCTCGCGCTCTTCGATCTCGAGTTCGAACGCGAGCGCCGACGGCTCTTCCTCGGCCAGGTCGGCTTCGAGGAGTCCGAATCGCATCATCTGATCCATAGCGCCCCCGCCGCCGTCGATCGCCTGCTCCGCCTCCACAACCGGCTCGAGAAGAAGCGCTCGTCGCGCGGGCGACGGAAGGTCGCCGACGGGCTCTCCTGGGACGCCGTCTACTGCATGCGCGACGTCCTGCGCGAGCTGCCCGCCCGGCTCGCGCCCGCCGCGAGCGGCTTCCGCCCCGAGATCCCCGCCGAGACGTTCTACGAGATCGCGCTCTCGAACTACGCCTCGCGCAGCGACCGCCGCATGACGCCGCACCGCCGCGCGCAGGCCCGCGCCTATCAGCGCGCCTACGTCGCCCTCTGCGAGCGCGTCGCTGCGCGGCGACGCATCCCGCACTCCGACGTGCTCGCGGAGATCGCTCCCCGCGCGCACGTCCGCAATCCCTTCGCCCGCATGACGGGCGACGGGCTCACCCATGCCGCCGAGCGCCTCGCGACGAGCAAGCGCCACCTCGCCGCCGAGGAGACCTATCACCTGATCGCGGCCTTCGCCGATTCCCAGGACCGCCGCGAAGCGAGCGCGCCGATGCGCTCGGCTCGCGCCGCGATTGCGCAGGAACGCCGCCTCGTCCGCCGCATCCACGAAGATCTCGAACGCCTCGCGATCGAGTACCGCGAGAGCCTCTGACGTGGCTCGTTGACTGTTTCCGGCACGATCCCTGCTCTCAGCAGGCTCATGCCGACCCCCTCCGATTCCCGCACCGCCTTCAAGCCGCCCCACTGCCCCAACCCCGATTGCCTTTTCCATATGGATTCAACCGGTTGGCGCTTCAAGCGAGCCGGCTTCTACCACCGCGAGGCCCG
>CAZFKD010000271.1:0-6248 GCA_964519695.1 uncultured Spirochaetaceae bacterium | reverse complement strand
CGTAACCGAGCGCGAGCGCGCGGCGGCCGTTCCGCTCGAGGATCGTGCCGTGGGCGACGATCACGCGCTCGAACGGCCAGGCGAGGATCCGCTCGAGCGAAGCGCGAAACGCCGAGCGGTCGCGCGTCAGAAGCCGCTCGACGAGGGTCGGAGCGAGCTGCCCGTAGCGCCCGGTCAGCCGGATGAAGAGCCGCGTCGGCGCGGGCGCCTCCGGCCCGATGTGGAACGCGAGGTCCGTCGCGATGAGCGTCCGACTCGCGGGATGGAAGAAGACGACTTCGTTCACCATCGGCAGACCCCGAACGACGACCTGCTCGAGCGCGCCCCGCCAGAGCGGCTCGGGCTCGTCCGAGAGGATGCCCGCGCCGCTCAGATCCGGGCGTTTCGCGTCGAGGCCCGGCGCGAGGTAGAGGCGCGCGCCCGGGCAGGCGGCGAGCCAGTCTGCGGCGAAGAGATGATGGAAGCGGTTCGGTGAGATCAGCGCTGCGACCTCGCCGAGGGCCCGCACCGCCGCGAGCCGCTCAGGCGCCATCCGGATCGGCGAATGAACGAGCAGCCGATCATCCGCCAGCCGGACCACCGTCATGCGGGCGCCGACCTCGACGCCGAGGAACCGCAGCGGCTGCTCGGCGACCCAGATTCCCTGATCGAGCGCGCGCAGCATTGGACCCTCCCGCCTGTCATCGGAGACCACCGGAAGCTAGGCCGTTCCGGCCGGCGCCGCTCCTCCCGCCGGAGGCAATCCGGGGTCCGTTCGGCGCCCGACCGCATACCAATCCACCCGCCGCGTCGCGTACATGATCGAGCCGAGGATCGCGAAGAGCCCGGCCGAGCCGATCAGCAGCGCGTAGTCCTCGCTCTGGAGCAGGACGTAGAGATAGACGTAGAGCGCCGCGACCCCGGCCGCGACGACGGCGGCGCGCGAGCGTCTTTGGAGGACGACCTTCGCATAGCCGCCGATCATCGCGACGATGGCGCTGCTCGCGAGGGCGTAGGCGAGGGGGAAACCGAGATGCTCGGCGAGAGAGAGCTCGAGCAGATAGAAGAGGCAGAGGGCGCCCCCGAGCAGCAGGTACTGGATCGGATGGACACGGAGGCCGGCGAGGACTTCGACGAGCCAGACGCTCGCGAAGGTCAGGAGGATGAAGAGCCCGGCGTATTTCACGCTGCGCTCGGCCATGCGGTAATGATCGAGGGGGCCGACGAAGTCGACGCCGAACCGGGAGCTGCCGATCGCGTTCCGGAGCGCCTCGCCCGAATCGGACTCGCGCCAGGCCTGGGGGTAGTTGCGGCCGAGAAAGGGGATCGACCAGCGCGCCTCGAAACGATCGCTCGCGATCTCGCGTTCGACCGGGAGCCAGTTGCCCTGGAAGCTCGGGCTCGCGGAATCGGCGACGAGCTCGATGTCGGTCTGCCGACCGAAGGGCGTGAAGGAGAGGGCGAGACTTCCGTTCAGCTCGAGCGGGAACGAGAAGCGGTAGCGGTCGTCGGGCTTCGAGAGGTCGAGCCGCGCATGGATCCCGGCTCCGCCCTCGGCGAAGTCGCCGGTTCCGGGGAGGAAGTCGATGGAGTCGTCGTTCCAGCGGACGGCGGTCTCCTGCTGGATCGCGCGGGCGTCGGCGATGCCGATCGCGAGCTGGGCGCGATGCCAGAGGATCTCGGTCGACTCGATGCCGAGGGCCGCGAGATCCGGGCGCGCGAATTCGCCTTCGACGATCAGGCCGAGCCGGTAGACCGGTACGGAGAAAATGCCGCGTTCGCGCGTCTCGCTCGCGATTTCGCCGCGCGCCTGCAGGCGTTCGGGGAGGAAGGTCGCGGTCCGGGTCTCGCTGCGGGCGATGGTCTGGTTGGCGGGGCCGGTCTCGGCCCAGCGGACGACGTAGGGGACGACGAGCGCCGGGCCCGTGATGGACTGGGCGTGGCCCCATTTCGAGGTGATTTCGTCGAGGACGTCCCGGCGCCTTGCCTGCCGCTCGTCGACGAGGCCGCTGATCATGCCGATCGGGAGGAGCAGCAGGAGCGCGAGAAAGCCGATGGAGAGCAGGCGCAGCATCTGGGAATGGCGAAGCGAGGACGAGAGCCGATCGACCGGATCTTGCACGGGTCGGGCCTTTCCGCCGAAGGGGAGAGCGGGCGGAGGCGTCCCGCGCCGTGGCCGGAGGCCGGAGCCTGCGCCGGGGCGCGGAATCGTCTCTCCGATGCTGCCGGGGCGTCGGCGGTTCGGTCCCGAACGAAGCTTCGTTGTTAGGGGCGCGGCGGCGTGTTCGGAAGCAGCCCTTCGGCGCCCGGCGCGAGCCCGTCGGCGCTCGTGGCGGTCTCTCCGAAGCGGGTGTGTTGCACGGTCCGAAGCCCCTCCCCGATCAGCCCGCCCCCGCCGCGTCCGAATCCATCGCCCGGTGGCATCGCTGGCGCGGGGGCCGGGCGCGATCGCATCCGCAGGGCGTCGTCGAGAATGACGTACCCGACCGGGACGAGGAAGAGCGTCATGATCGCGGCATAGAGCACGCCGCAGCCGAGCGAGATCGCCATCGGCACCATCGGCACGGCCGGGACCGCGTCCTCGAACATCAGCGGCAGCAGGCCGAAGAACGTCGTCGCCGTCGTGAGCACGATCGGTCGGAAGCGCTGGACGGCGGCCGTCTGGACCGCTTGCGTGAATTCGAGGCCGAGGGCGCGATGGGCGTTGATGCTGTGGACCATGACGAGCGAGGCGTTCACGACGACGCCCGAGAGCGCGACGATGCCGAGCACCGAGAAGAAGACGACGTCCCATCCGAGGACCCAATGGCCGAGCACGGCCCCGACGACGCCGAACGGGATCACGCTCATGATGATGAAGGGCTGGAGGTAGGAGCTCAGCGGGATTGCGAGCAGGACGTAGATCAGCAGCAGCGCCATCGCGAAGCCCTTGATGACGCCGCCCGCCGCATCGGCCTGCTCGCGCTGCTCGCCCCCGAGCCGATAGTCGACCTCGGGAAAGGCCTTCTTCAGCTCCGGCGACCATTCGGCGAACGCGGCGAGCACCTGCTCCGGCGTCGAGATGCTGCGATCCATCTCGGCCGTCACGGTCACGACGCGCTGGCGATCGGTTCGCCGGATGCTCGAGAAGCCGCGCGTGATCGTCGCATCGGCGACGGCGCCGAAGGGCACCTCGACCCCTTCGCGGGTCCGGATCCGCATCTCCTCGAGCGAGCCGACGGATTTCCGCTCGGCTTCGGGATACCGGACCATGACGCGGACGTCGTCGCGGCCGCGCTGGATGCGCTGCGCCTCCTCGCCGTAGAACGATTGGCGGACCTGGCGGGCCAGATCGATCTGGCTGAGCCCGAGCGGCAGCGCACTCTCGCGCACGGCGAGCTGGATCTCCTGCTTGCCCGCGCGGAACGAGTCGGCGACGTCGTAGACGCCCGCGAAGCTCGCGATGTACTGCTTGACGAGCGCCGAGGCGCCCGTCAGCGCGTCGAGGTCGTCGGTGCCGTAGAGCTCGATGTTGATGGCGTCGCCGACCGAGAACGCATCGGAGCCGAAGACGAGCTCGACGGCGTCGGGGACGGGGCCCGTCTTCTCGCGCCAGCGGGCGAGGACTTCGTCGGTCGTGATCTCGCGCTCGATCGAGGGGACGAGCTCCATGCCGACCTCGGCGAGATGCGAGCCGCCCGTCGCGCCGGGATCCTGCGGTCCATCGCGCGCGAGCTGCTCGCCGATCGAGGCGAAGGTATGGATCACGATCTGCTCGCCCGGATATTCGCCCTCGATCTCGGCCCGCAGCGCGTCGGCGGCGCGCTGGATCTGGGCGACGGCCAGCTCGGTTCGCTCGAGCGGCGCGCCGCGCTCCATCGTCAGCGTCGCGTAGGCAATGTTGCCGGCGACCTGCGGAAAGAACTGGTAGCGGAGTCGCCCGCTCTCGAAGAGCGCCATCGTGAGCACGAGGATGCCGATGCTGCCGACGACGACCGCATAACGCCATTCGAGCGCGCCGTCGAGCAGGCTGCGGTAGTGGACGTTCCCGAGCCGCTCCAGCCAGCCGATCATGCCGTCCTGGAACTTCGTCCAGCGGGCGACGAAGGCGTTCGGCCGGGCGTTCGGGGACGAGATGCGGCGATGGGCGAGATGGGCCGGCAGGACGAGCTGCGACTCGATCAACGACATCACGAGACAGAGGATCGCCGTCTGCCCGATCACGCCGAAGAACCCGCCCATGCGCCCCGGCACGATCATGATCGGCAGGAAGGCCGCCATGCTCGTCATGACGCCGAAGACGACCGGGACGTAGACGGCCTGGGTGCCCTCGATCGCCGCCTCGACCCGGTCTTCCGTCCGCTGTTCGGCCGTGTGCACGCTCTCGCCGATGACGACCGCATCGTCGGTCAGGATGCCGAGCACGAGGATCAGCGCCATCACCGTCATCGTACTGAGCGTGATCCCGAAGAACGGGAAGAGCATGAAGGCGCCGAGGATCGAGAGGGGAACGCCCGCCGCGACCCAGGTCGCGAGCCGGAAGCGCAGGAAGAGCGCGAGCACGATGAGCACCAGCGCGAGCCCGCTCTGCGCGTTGGTCGAGAGCACGGCGAGCCGCGTCACGAGGTCCATCGACTCGTCGTTGAAGATCGTGACCTCGACACCCTCGGGCAGCGTCGATCGGAAGCGCGGGACCCAGGCCTTGACGGCCGCAGCGGCGTCGAGAACGTCCTCCTCGCCGATCAGCTGGACGCGGACGACGACGCTCGGCTGGCCGTTGAACAGGCCGCGGAGATCGGTGTCCTCGAAGCCGTCGACGACCTCGCCGAGATCGCCGATGCGGACGAGGGTGCCGTCGGTCCGGGTCAGGACGACGATCTGCTCGAACTCGATCCCGCGATAGGCCTGCCCCTTCGCGCGCAGCAGGATCTCGCCGCCTTCGGTCTTCACGGATCCGCCCGGCAGGTCGAGCGAGGCGTTGCGGACCGCCGCGGCGACGTCTTCGAGGGTCAGGCCGTGGCGGCGGAGCGTGTCTTCGGAGATCTCGATCGAGACCTCGTAGGGACGCGCATAGCGGAGCTCGGCCTGGGAGACCTCGTCGAGGGCGGCGATCTCGTCACGCGCGCGCTGGCCGATCTCCTTCAGCTCCCGCTCGGCGATGTCGCCTGACACCGCGATCTTGAGCACGCCGCGCCGCATCTCGTATTTCGCGACCGTCGGCTTCTCGGCCTCGATCGGGAAGGTGTCGATCGCGTCGACGCGGTTCTTGATCTCGGCGGTCGACGCGTCGACGTCGGAGCCGATCACGAGCTCCGCCGTCACGTTGCAGGCGCCCTCGACGGCGATGCTCGTCAGGCGGTCGAGGTTGGGCGTTCCCTCGATCGCCTCCTCGACGCGCAGGCAGATCGATTTCTCGACCTCCTCGGGCGAGGCGCCTCGGTATTCGACGGTGATGCGGACCGCCTCGGGCTCGATCGCCGGGAACTCTTCCTGGCGGATGCCCGACAGCGAGAGGATCCCGCCGACGACCATGACGAGCGCGAGCAGGTTGGCCGCGACGGGGTTGCGGACGAACCACGCGATCACGCCCTTCATGAGTCGACGGTCAGCACGCGGACGCCCTCGACGACCGCCTGGATCGGCGAGACGCAGATCCGCTCGCCCGGCGCGAGCGGGCCCTGGATCAGGACGTCGTCGCGATCGATCCGGAGGACCTCGACCTGCTTCGTCCGGAGCCGGCTCTCGCCATCGACGACGAGGATCTTCTCGCCGTCGCGCAGCGCATAACGCGGGACGACGATCACGTCCTTCGCGAGCGGGCCCATGATCTCCGCCTGGACGAAGAGGCCGACGGCGAGCGGCGGGCGGCTCTCGGCATCGCTCGCGCGATAGGGATCGTCGACGCGCGCGACGACGTTCATCATGCGGCTCTTCTCGTCGATCTCGGCCTCGGTTCGAACGATCCGGCCGGTCCATTCGAAGGGTCGTCCTGCAAAGGTCGCGCGAAGCAGGACCTCGGGGCCCTGCTTCGCGGCCTCGCTGCCCGCGACGCGCGGATCGGGGAGGTCGAGGAAGCGGATCTCGTGGTCCGGGATCGGCAGTCGGATCTCGGCGTAGTCGGTCGCGTAGATCCGGCCGATCAGGTTGCCGCGCGTCACGAACTGGCCGATGTCGACGTGCTCCTCGCGGACGCGGCCGTCGAAGGGAGCGCGGATCTGGCTGCGTTCGAGATCGCGGCGCGCCTGCTCGAGGGCCGCGCGTGCGTCGATGACCGTCGCCTCGGCGACGGC
>CAZFKD010000270.1:0-6276 GCA_964519695.1 uncultured Spirochaetaceae bacterium | reverse complement strand
ATGCGAGGAGCTCGCCTGGCCGACGACGAATCGCAGCAGGGTCCAGGGCGCTTCGACGCGCACATGCTCGCGCAGCAGCAGGCCTCCGGGCTCGGGCTCGATGCGATAGGTCGTGTGGAGATGGACGCCCGGGGATTGCCAGGCGAGGCCGTGGACCTCGGTCGGCGAGATCGGGTCGAGCGCCGCGGTGTAGACGGCCTTCAGACGGAAGGGGCCGAGGGGGATGCGGTCGACGACGCGGTAGTGCTTCGCGCGCGGGCGATCGGGTCGCGGCGGGAGCGGGCGGATCGATTCGATCAGGGGATGCAGCGGGACGTAGTTCTCGAGGTCGCCGAGGAAGGCTCGGAGCGTCGCCGGGGGGACGGCCATCTCGATCGCGTGTTCGAACTCGGCGTGGGCCATCTCGTCCTCTCGGATGGCCGGATGCGGCCATTCCGGCCATCTTCGCCCGCCGCGCGTCGTCCGTCGAAGGGGCCTGGCGAAGAAATCGGAGCGGGAATCGCAGAGCGGGGAGCGAGGCATGGCCGAGAAGAACTGGAAGCTGAACGAGCCGACGGGCGATCGGTCGCGTCATCGGACGCTCGCAGCCCTCGAAACGGGTCTCGCCGGTCTGCCTGCGGACGCTTTCGAGACCGGACGCGTATCGCTGATCGTGCGGCGGAACTCGGATGGTGCGCGCGAAGTCCTCTCGCGGTCGCGCCTCGACCCCGCGCTGGGGGTCCCGGGAGACGATTGGGCAGAGCGCCCGCCCTGCGATCCCGAAGCGCAGCTCGCGGTGATGAACACGGCGATCGCGACCCTCATCGCGAACGGGCAGCCGCTCACGACGTTCGGCGACAACCTCTTCGTCACGATCGACCTCTCGGCGGCGAATCTGCCGACGGGAACACGAGTCGCCGTCGGCTCGGCGATCGTCGAGGTCACGCCGAAGCCCCACGACGGCTGCTCGAAGTTCGACGCGCGCTTCGGCAACGACGCGCTCCGCTTCGTACAGGCGAGGGCGACGCGCGATCAGAATCGCCGCGGGATCTACTGGCGGGTTCTCGAGCCGGGTGAGGTCGCCGTCGGGGATTCCGTTCGCGTCGTCTCGCGCGGGGCGCGGGGGGCGAGCTGAGGCCGCCCTGTGGCCGCGATCGCCTTGCATCGGATCGATCGAGCGCACGTGCTGGCTGGAGCGCCGTCGGGCCGGCCCGTCAGGCCGGCGCCAGCGACGGCGCCAGCGACGGCGCCCGATCCGGCGACGCGATCCGGTAGAGCCGCGCCGCGTTCTCGAACAGCAGCTTGCGGCGGTTCTCCAGCTTCGCCTCGGCGAGCCCCGCATCGATTTTTTCGCGGACGTTCCCGTAGAGGCAAACCGGATGCGGATAGTCCGTCTCGAAGAGGATGTTGTCGGGCGGGATGCGGTCGAGCAGCCGGGCCGGCGCGTATTCCTCGAAGAAATAACAGCCGTAGACCTGGCGCGCGAAGTACTCCGACGGCTTCAGCTGGAACTCGGGGCGCTGACGCCGGACCTGGCCGTAGTCGAAGGTGTGGTCGCAGGCTTCGAGCAGGAAGGGGATGAAGCCGATGCCGCTCTCGACGGAGATGAACTTCAGGCTCGGGTAGCGGGCGAGCACTCCGGAGAAGAGCAGGTCGACGATCTGTTTGGCGTTGTCGAGGAAGAGGCCCGTCGTGAACATGCCGTTGACGCCGCCGGCGCCGTAGTGCTCGATGCGCTCGGGCGTCCAGAAGGTCTCGCCCTGGAAGTTGCCGGCGCCGATGTGGAAGCTGATCGGGAGGTCGTGGGCGACGGCGCATTCCCAGAGCGGATTCCAATGGGGGTTCGCGAGGACGGGCATGCCGTGGGACTGGGGCTCGCCGGTGAAGAGGATGCCTTTGTGGCCGAGGCGCGCGCAGCGCTCGATCTCGGTGACGGAGGCGGCGACGTCCCAGAACGGGAGCGCCGTGATCGGGATCAGGCGGCGCGAATCCGCGCTGCACCAATCGGTGAGGAAATCGTTGTAGGCGCGCACGCAGCCGAGCATCAGCTCGGGATCCTGGAGGCCGAGGAAGACCTGGCTGCCGAAGCCGCCGACGTTCGGATAGATCGCCATCGCCCAGATCGCGAGGGCGTCCATGTAGCGGAGGCGGGCGTGGGCGTCGTGGGCGGCGAGGGGGATCTCGGCGAAGCCGCTCGGGGCGGAGGGGAAGGGCTCCTTCCAGCCGGCGGTCGCGGTATGGCCGACGGGCGTGATCGGCGAGCGGTCGCCGACGACCCAGACCTCGCTCCCGGTGCGCGGGTCGCGCGTGACGTGGGGGGCCTGCGCGGCGAACTTCGCCGGGAGGCGCTTCGAGAAGAGATCCGGCGGCTCGGTGACGTGGCTGTCGGCATCGATGACCCAGTCGACGATCGGGGAGCTCATGCGCGTTCCTCCTGGCGCCGCAGGACGCGGTCTCGGGCGATGAGCCCCGCTGCGGAGCCGGATCGGGTTCGCTGCGACGATAACGAGTCCGCGCGCTTCCGAAAGCGGCCTCGTGCGGTCGCGGCCGAGGGCTGCGTGCGGCTAGCGTAGAGCCGCCGCGTCGGCTCGCGCGCGGCGCGCATCGGCCCCGATCGGGGCAAGCCCGTGCTCGCGAGCCAGGGGAGAGTCCGATGGGTTCGCGCCGTCCGCTTCGCATCCTTCAATGGGCCACCGGCAGCATCGGTCGCCATGCGATCCGCGCCATTGCCGAGGACCCGCAGCTCGCGCTCGCGGGCGTCTGGGTTCATGGCGAGAGCAAGGACGGCGTCGACGCGGGAACGATCGCCGGCATTGCGCCGCTCGGCGTGAAGGCGACCCGAGACAAACAGGCCCTGCTCGCCCTCGACGCGGACTGCGTCTTGTACGCGCCGCTGCTCGCGGACGTCGACGAGATGTGCGCGATCCTCGAGTCCGGCAAGAACCTCGTGACGCCGACGGGCTTCTCGTTCGTGAAGGATCCGGCGCTCGCGGGCCGGATCGAGGCGGCCTGCCAGAAGGGCGGCGTCTCGTTCCATGGCAGCGGCATCCATCCCGGCTTCGCCGGCGATCGGCTCCCGCTCGTCCTCTCGGCATTATGTCGCCGGATCGACAAGATCACCGTCTACGAGGTCTGCGATCTCTCGCAGGGCAGCGAGTCGCCCGAGATGGTCATGCAGCAGCTCGGCTTCGGGATGTCTGCCGCGGATGCGGCCAAGGAGCCGCCGGCACTGATGGGCGTCATGAGCCGGATCTTCTTCGAGTCGATGGACATGGTCGCCGCCGGCCTCGGGTTCGCGCTCGACGGCTACGATCATCGCCACGAGTTCGCCGTCGCGAAACGCGACGTCCCCGTCCACGCGGGCATGATCAAGCAGGGCCATGTCGCCGGGCAGCACTTCGAATACACCGGTCTCGTGAAGGGCCGCCCGGTGATCCAGTTCAACACCTACTGGAAGATGTCGAAGGAGATCGAGCCGAGCTGGCCCTACGACGCGCCGATCGAGTACACCGTCGAGATCGAGGGCGATCCTTCCGTCCGCTGCTCGCTCTCGCCGATCGCATCGGACACGACCGAGCCCGGCCTGGTCTGGACCGCGATGAACTGCGTCAACGCCTTCGCGGCCGTCTGCGAGGCGCCGCCGGGCATCCGGACCTCCCTCGATCTGCCGATTCCGCGCGCGGCGGGTCGCTTCCGGCTGCCGTCTTGAGTCGGTGCGCATGAGCGCCCGGGGCCTGCTCGAAGGAAAGGTTGCGATCGTCACCGGCATCGGTCCCGGCCTTGGCCGCGAGATCGCGCTGCTCTTCGCGCGCCACGGCGCGTCGCTCGCGATCGCTGCGCGAAACGCGGACCGCCTCGCGGAGGTCGCCCGCGAGATCGAAGCGCTCGGTCGCCCGGTCCTCGCGCAGCCGACGGATCTCGCCGATCGCGCGGCGTGTCGCGCACTCGTCGACGCGGCCATCGAACGATTCGGCGGCATCGACGTGCTCGTCCAGAATGGCCACTACGACGGGGACTACCGCCTCGTCACCGAGTCGGATCCGCAGACCTGGCGCGACATCATGGAGGTGAACCTCTTCGGCGCGTTTCATCTCGCGCAATTCGTCGTGCCCTCGATGCAGCAGCGCGGCGATGGCCGGCTCGTCTTCGTGAACAGCGGCGCGTCGACGGATCCGCCGCCGACCCTCGGTGCCTACGCCGCCTCGAAGGCCGCCCTTGCGAGCCTCGTCCGGACGCTCGCCGTCGAGCTCGGGCCGACGGGCATCCGCGCCAACGGCATCCAGCTCGGCCCGATGACGGGGGAGAATTTCCGGGCTTATGTCGAAGAGCTCGCCCGCGTCGCGGGGCGCAGCTACGAAGACGAGCTCGCGCGCTGGAACGAGCAGTTCCCACTGCGCGCGACGCCGACGCCGGCGGAATGCGCCGGGACGGCGCTCTTTCTCGCCTCGGATCTCGCGCGGCCGATCACGGGGCAGAGCATCGCGGTCAACAACGGCCGCTGGTTCGTGAGCTGACGCGCGCGCGGGGCCGGGTGGCACAAGGTCGCGTCCGGTGCCGGGGACCTCGGCGCGAATGGCTCGCCCTTGGCACGGCCTCCGTCGCTTCTCGCATCGCTCTTCAGCTGCAATCTGAAAGCTGGGGGCGACCTCAGGCTGCGCTTCACTTCGCGCCGAGGTCCGCGGCACCGGACGCTCGTTTGGGGGCGGCTCGGTCCAGCGAACACGTCATGCGGGGTTGGGGTGGCGATTGGTGTGCTGGATCGGGGGTTGCAGGAGGGATGGGGGGATGTCGCAGCGACCGGGGGTTTTTTCGGGTTTTCTGGTTCGGGGCGGGCGGAATCGTGAGATGGTCGGCGGGCGTGGGCTGCCGAGTGCGGCGCGCGCGAGGAGGATTGCCGGGTATGTCGTCGAAGAATTCGTCCATCCGATCGTCGAAGAGGTTCGCGCGGCTCACGATCGTGCTGCTCGGGCTGGCCAGCGTCGCGCTGGTCGGGAGCCGCTGTCCGGGGTTGAATCTGCGCGCGGCGATCGAGCTCCATCAAGCGGGGGTCGACAAATATCTCGGCCAGTTCGAGCCGGTCTCTTCGGAGGAGGTGGGCGATGGCTGGGTCAAGCACGCGTTCGATCCCGAGGCCGGCGACGGCCCGATCTGCATCGCCGGGACGGCCTACTCTGCCTTTACGCGAGCCGGAAATCCCTCGAAGCTGTTGATCTTCGAGCAGGGCGGCGGGGCCTGCTGGCAGGACTTCTACAACTGCAACGTCCTCGCCGAGGATCAGGCGCCGCCCGGACCGCGAGCCGGGATCTTCGATTTCGACGATCCCGAGAATCCCTTCGCGGATTATTCGATCGTCTACATGCCCTACTGCGACGGCTCGGTCTTTTCGGGCGACAACACCGTCGTCGATCCCAACTTCCCATTCGGCCCCGTCCGCTTCCACCGCGGCCTGCGCAATCAGTCCGCGGGCATGGATCTCGCGAAGGCGACCTTCCCCCACGCCCGTCAGATCACCGTCGCGGGCTCGAGCGCCGGCGGCGTCGGAGCCGCTGGCTTCGCCCCCTTCCTCGTTCGTTTCGCGTTCGGCAATCAGGTCAGGCTCACCGTCTTCAACGACGCGGGACCGATCGCCGTCAACCTGGCGCAGGCCGGCGCCGTCGCCGCCCGTGCCGCCGATTGGCAGTTCGGCCAGTTCTATCCCGAGAGCTGCACGGATTGCAGCGACATGGGCCAGGGCACGCGCATCGTCGACTGGCGCCTCCGGAACGATTCGACGATCCGCGAGGCGTTCTACGAAACCGACGCCGACCAGACCAACCGCTTCTTCCTCGGCCTGCTCTTCGATCCCGTCGGCTTCCGGAACCTCGTCGTGACGGAGCACGGCCTCGTGAACGACGCCCATCCCGACCGCTACAAGCGCTTCATCGTCGCCGGCGACATCTCCCATACCGCCCTGCAATCCCCGCTCTTCCAGACCCAGGAAGCGAACGGCATCCGCCTTGCCGATTGGACCTGGGACTTCCTGCGGGCGAAGCCGGGCTGGTTCGACATCGTCGAAGACGCGGTCGTGCCGTGAGCGCGCGCGGCGTCGGAGGCGGCACAACGTCGCGTCCGGCGCCGCGGGCCTCGGCGCGAATGGCTCGCCCTTGGCACGGCCTTCTTCGCTTCTCGACGGGCGGAGGCGCTTCGATCTGCGCGCTGAGTCGGGCTTGGGCTGCGCTTGACTTCGCGCCGAGGCCCACGGCACCGGCCGCTCAGCCGAGGCAGGACGACGCCGCGCACGTTCCCGATGGTTCGGGG
>CAZFKD010000269.1:0-6286 GCA_964519695.1 uncultured Spirochaetaceae bacterium | reverse complement strand
CTCGATCGCCTCGCCGCGCTCGGCGGTCTCGTCACCGAGATCGTCCACGAGATCCGCAATCCGCTGGTCGCCGTAAAGACCTTCCTGCAGCTTCTGCCCGAGCGCCGCGACGATCCCGAGTTCAACGACGGCTTCCGGCTGCTCGTCGGCGAGGAGATCCAGCGCCTCGAGCGCATGCTCGACGATCTGCTGCGCCACGCGCGGCCGCGCAGCACCCCCCCGATCGGAGAAGGGGCCCATATCGGCGAGGCGGCCGAGACGACGCTGCAGCTGCTCCGCTATCGCTGTCGCGAGCGCGGCATCGAGCTCGAGATCCGGATCTGCCCGGATCTCCCGGCGCTCGGCCTGGCGCCCGACGCGCTTCGCCAGCTGCTGCTCAACCTGCTGCTCAACGCGACGCAGGTGACGCCGCGCGGCGGCGCGATCCGGCTCGAGGCCGACTGGAGCCAGACGCTCGCGAACCATCTCGTCCTGTCCGTCGAAGACGACGGCCCGGGCATCGCGCCCGAACTCTCGACGCGGATCTTCGAGCCCTTCTGGACCCGGCGCAGCGAAGGCGCCGGCGGGCTCGGCCTCGCCATCTGCAAACGCATCGTCGAGGACGGCGGCGGCTCGATCTCCGTCCAGTCGGGGCCGACCGGCGGCGCGCGGCTCTGCGTCGAGCTGCCGATCGGACGCTAGGCCTGGGCCCGAGCCTGGACGCCGAGCCAGCTCCGCACACGCCGCCCGAGCTCCCCGAGCCCCGTCATGAAGAAATGGTCGACGCCCGGCAGGACCGCGAGCTCGACGCGCTCGAGGCCCGCGACACGCTCTTCGAGGGCAGGGAGGGGAACGTAGGTGTCCCGCTCGCCGGCGACGATCAGCATCGGTCGGCCCGAACGTTCGAGGGCCGCCCGCTCGAGCATCGCCGGCGGCGGCGCGACCAGGACGAGCCGCTTCACCCGCGGCGCCGCGGCGCAGGTCCGGAACACGGCGAGCGCGCCCCACGAATAACCGCATGCGGCGATCGGGCCCTCGACGCTCTCCCGCATGAAGTCGAGCGCCGCGAGGCAATCGGCATCGGCATCCGCGGTCTCGCCCGAAGGCCGGCCCGCGCTCCCGCCGACGCCGCGCCAGTTGAAGCGCAGCGAGACGAGGCCCGCGTCGCTCGCCGCGAGACCGAGCTCGGTGACGACCGGCGAATCCATCGAGCCGCCCATCTGCGGATGGGGCGCGGCGACGATCGCGCCGCCGCGCGCGTCGCCGGCGATGCCGGGCGCTGCTGCGGATTCGCCGCCGGCTCCCCCGCTCGCGGCGAGCGCCGCCGATCGCGCCGGGAGCCAGAGCCCTTCGAGCGAGGCGCCGGCGGCCAGTCCGGGCGTTTGCGGGAGGGCGATCGTCGCGGGGCGTTCGAAGGGGCGCGGTGCCATGCCGGCGAGCCTACCTTTGCGCGCCACGCTCGGCGAGAACGACGCCGGGCAGAAGGAGCCGACCGCGATGAGCGAACGCCGCGTCCAGCGAGGAGCGCAATTCGAGCTGATCACCGAGCCGATCACCCTGCCCAACGGGCGCCGCGTCGCACTCGATCTGCTGAAGCATCCGGGCGCGGCGGCCGTCGTCCCCTTCCTCGACGCCGGCCGCGTCATGCTCATCCGGCAGTACCGCTTCGCGGCGGGCGGCTACCTGCTCGAGGTTCCGGCCGGCAAGCTCGACGCCGGCGAAGCGCCCGAGCGCTGCGCCGCCCGCGAGCTCGAGGAGGAGACGGGCTACCGCGCGGGGCGCCTCGAGAAGCTCGGTGCCATCTGGCCCTCGCCGGGCTTCACCGACGAGAAGATCCATCTCTTTTCCGCCTACGACCTGACGCCCGCGCAGCAGCGTCTCGAATCCGACGAGATCATCGAGCTCGTCCCGATGGATTTCGAGGCGGCGCTCGCCGCCGTCGCCGATGGCGGGATCCAAGACGCGAAGTCGGGCATGGCCCTGCTGCTCGCCGCTGAGCGGCGGCGCAGGTCCTGATCGCTGGAGCGGACGGGCTCGATCAAATGACGAGGCAGGACGTAGAGATGGATAGATAGTCATTGGCCCCGTGGGGCGGAGAAGCGTGCCGGGGACGGCGGGCGCCCGATCTATCCGGTCCGGGCCCCTATTCGTTGACCCCCCATTCAACCATCCTTAAGCTCTGGCGGTCCTGCGGGAGCACGCGCCCGTCCCGCCGACGACACCACAAAGTGCGGTCCCGAGACCTCCGATCCCGGCACGGTCCATCCGAACAAGCCCTTGCCGGGCCGGTCCTTTCGACGACCCGAGAACCCAACCGGAGTGTCCAGGCTTGTACGGACGCGGCGGCGCACAATTCTCGTTCGGCCCCCCGGTGACTCCGGAGATCATCAAGAATCTCCTGATCGCCAACGGCGTGGTGTTCATCGCGCAGCTGATCGGGCCGAGCATCGGGTTCGACGTGACCCGTTATGGCGTAGTCCAGCCCGCCGCCGTGTGGGGCGATTTCCAACTCTGGCGGATCTTCACCTACATGTGGCTCCACAGTGAGACCCAGTTCATGCACATCGCCATGAACATGCTCTCGCTCTGGATGTTCGGCTCTCAGCTCGCGCTGGCCTGGGGCGAAGAGCGCTTTCTCCGCTACTACCTCGTCTGCGGAACGGGCGCGGGCTTCATGATCGCCTCCCTGCCCTTCCTGCTCGGCCTGATCGGGGTCCCGTCCTCGATCGCCGACATAACGGGGGTCACCCTCGGCGCCTCGGGCGCCGTCATGGGCGTGCTGCTCGCCTTCTCGTTCACCTGGCCCGATCGCACGATCATGCTCCTCTTTCCGCCCATCCCCCTGAAGGCGATCTACCTGATCCCGCTGATCTTCCTGATGGAATGGATGTCGAGCGGCCGGGGCGGAAACATCAGCCATACGGGCCATCTCGCCGGCGTCCTCGTCGGCTGGATCTACCTCCTGAACGAAGGCCGGACGCCCGGCGCCCCGACCTTTCAATCGCTGCTCCATAAATGGCGCCGCTACCGCATGCGGCAGAAGATCCGCGCGGTCCACCGCGAAGACCGCGACCTGCGCGATCGCGATCGGAAAGACGACCGCGACGACAAGAGGAGATTCCATTGAAGCGGCGATCCGGACACCCGGGCGACGAAGCGGGCCGCAGCCACGGCCGCAGCTTCGGTCCCGGCTTCGGGGGGATCCTGCGGAGCCTCTTCGCGAACCTCCCCTGGGCCGAGTCCGCGAGCCGCGAGGAGAGCCTGATCATCCCCGCCCCCGCCGGCCGGGCAATCAGCGTCCACAACGCGAACGGCAAGACGCGCATCGTCGGCGAAGACCGCCAGGACATCGAGATCCGGATCCACAAGAGCGTGCGCGCCGACTGCTCCGACCTCGCGTCCCGCCTGCTCGACTCGATCCGGATCCAGAACACCCCCGCCGCCGATGTCCTCGAGATCGAGGTCCAGATCCCGCGGCGCTGCTCCCGCCATGCCGTCGCGCATATCGAGCTCCGGGTCCCGCGCGAGACGCGGGTCTCGACCAGCTCGAGCAATGGGAAGATCTGCCTCGAAGGGATCGATCGCGACGTGCGCGCGCGATCCAACAACGGCTCGATCTCGATCCGCGAGGTCAACGGCGATATCGACGTCACGACCGCCAACGCCAAGGTCGACTGTCGCTGCACCCATGGCCATTTGCGCGCCCGCTCGAGCAACGGCAAGATCGAGCTGGGCGGTCACCGCGGCTCGGTCGACGCCTCGACCAGCAACGGCGTCATCTGCGCGACGCTCGAGAGCCTCGGCGAGATCGGCGTCTCGCTGACGACCAGCAACGGCCGCATCGTCCTCGATCTCCCGGAGAAGTCCGACGCCGACATCGACATGCGCGTCGAGAACGGCCTGATCCGCAACGACCTCGATCTCGAACAGCAGTCGGGCGACGAACTCGGCTGGGTCCGCGGCCGCCTCGGCAAGGGCGGCTGTCCGATCCGGTTGCGGACTTCGAACGGAACGATCTCGGTTCGCTAGGCTCGCGAGGTCGTTCCGCCTACGGACCGGCCCGCGCAGGCAGGCGAACCCCCGATGACCCTTCTCGAGATCTTCGAGCTCGCGAGCTACGTCGTCACCGTCGTCGGCCTCCCCTTCGCGATCCTCGTCTTCCGGGCCGAGCAGCAGAAAGAGCGCCAGAACGAGGAGGAGGAGTCGTTCCAGCTGCTTTCGAACGCCTACACGGACTTCCTCCGCCTCGTGCTCGAGAACCCCGACCTCCGCCTCCACTCCGACGACGCGACTCCCGATCTCTCCGACGAGCAGCGGGAGCGGATGCTCGTGCTCTTCGACATCCTGATCTCGGTCTTCGAACGTGCCTACATCCTGCTGTACGAGGAGTCCATGCCCGCCCATCGCGAACGCCAATGGCATTCATGGGACGACTACATGCGGGATTGGTGCCGGCGAGCGGATTTCCGTGCGGTGGTGCCGCAGCTGCTGCGCGGCGAAGATCCCGAGTTCGCGGCCTACCTCGAGCGGCTCGTCGGCGAGGAGCAGAACCGACGATGAGCCCCGAACCGGACCGCTCGCGATCGAAGCGCCGCCGCGTCCTGATCCTCGGCGCCGCCGGCCGCGATTTCCACGTCTTCAACACCGTCTACCGCGACGATCCGGACTGCGAGGTCGTCGCCTTCACCGCCGCCCAGATCCCCGGCATCGCCCGCCGCCGCTATCCCGCCGCGCTCGCCGGCCCGCTCTACCCGGCGGGCATCCCGATCCACGCGGAAGGCGGGCTGGCCGAACTCGTTGCCGCGCAGCGGATCGACGAGGTCGTCTTCGCCTACTCCGACGTCGCCCATGTCGACGTCATGCACACGGCCTCGATCGCCCTCGCCGCCGGCGCCGACTTCAAGCTGCTCGGTCCGGACGCGACGATGCTCCCGGCGCGGATCCCGGTGATCGCCGTCTGCGCCGTGCGCACGGGAATCGGGAAATCGCAGGTATCGCGCTACCTGTCGCGACTCCTGCGCGAGCGCGGCCTGCGGGTCGCCGTCGTGCGGCATCCGATGCCCTACGGCGATCTCGAGCGCCAGGCCGTGCAGCGCTTCGCGAGCCTCGCTGATCTCGATCGCGCGGATTGCACGGTCGAGGAGCGCGAGGAGTACGAGCCGCATCTCGCGATCGGCAACGTCGTCCATGCCGGTGTCGACTACGGCCGCATCCTCGCGCAGGTCGAGCGCGAAGCGGACGTGCTGCTCTGGGACGGCGGCAACAACGATTTCAGCTTCTACCGCCCGGACCTCCACATCGTGCTCGTCGATCCGATGCGCGCCGGCCACGAATCCCTCTACCACCCCGGCGAGGCCGTCCTGCGCATGGCCGATCTCGTCGTCGTCGCGAAGACCAACTCGGCCGACGCGGGCGACATCGAGCGCGTGCGCGCGAGCGCTCGCGCCCTGGCGCCGAAGGCCGAGATCGTGTGCGGCGCCTCGCGGGTCGCCCTCGACGATCCCGCCCGCGTCGCCGGCCGGCGTGTCCTCGTCGTCGAGGACGGGCCGACGATCACCCATGGCGGCATGGCCTTCGGTGCCGGCCGGGTCGCCGCCCGGGCCGCGGGCGCGGCTTCGATCGTCGATCCGCGCCCGGCCGCCCGAGGCCGCATCGCCGAGGTCTTCGCCGAACATCCCCACATCCGCGAGGTCCTGCCCGCGATGGGTTATTCGCCGGCCGAGCTCGCCGATCTGCGCGCGACGATCGAAGCGGCGCGCCCGGAGGTCGTCGTCGCCGGAACCCCCTGCGATCTCGCGCGCCTGATCGATACGTCGATGCCGATCGTGCGCGCCCGCTACGAATACGAAGAAGTCGAGCGCCCCGGCCTGCAGGACCACGTGACGCGCTTTCTCGACGCCCGCTGGCCGCGCGGCGCGACGACGCCGGCCCGCGCGCCGGGGACCGATCCGGATTCCGATTCCGTCCAGGCCCCGACGCCGGACCGGACCTCGGCCGATGAGCGGAGCGGACGTTAGTGCGGCTCGTCGTCGCGCTCGGCGGCAATGCCCTGCTGCGAAGACACGAGCCGATGACGGCCGAAGCCCAGCGCGCCAACGTCCGGCGCGCCGCCGCGGCCCTCGCGCCCCTCGCCCTCGCCCACGAGCTCGTCGTGACCCACGGCAATGGCCCGCAGATCGGGCTGCTCGCGCTCCAGCAACACGCGGCGAGCGCTGCGGTCGCCGGCGATGCGCCGCCCGCCGCGACGTTCCCCCTCGACGTCCTCGGCGCCCAGACCGAGGGCATGATCGGCTATCTGCTCGCACAG
>CAZFKD010000268.1:0-6296 GCA_964519695.1 uncultured Spirochaetaceae bacterium | reverse complement strand
TACAGACGTTCCTGGATACGGGCGGGCCAGTCCTGCTCGCGATCGGGGCCGTGCTGGTCATGATGTGGACGCTGATGCTCGAGCGGTTCTACTTCTTCTACTTCGTCTTCCCCGGCCTCGCGGAGAAGACGCACAAGGAGTGGAACGCCCGAGCGGATCATTCGTCCTGGGCGGCCCATCAGATCCGGCGCCTCAAGATCTCGGAGCTCCGAATGGAGCTCGAGGCCGGGCTTCGATACATCAAGGTGCTCGTCGCGCTCTGTCCGCTCTTCGGGCTGCTCGGGACGGTGACGGGCATGATCGAGGTGTTCGACGTCCTGTCGATCGCCGGAAGCGGCAACGCCCGGGCCATGGCCGGCGGTGTCTCCAAGGCGACGATCCCGACGATGGCGGGGATGGTCGCCGCCCTCTCCGGGCTGCTGCTCTCGGTTCGCCTCGAGCAGCATGCGGCGGACGAGGGTGAACGCGTGGCGGATCGGCTCGAGATCGAGCATGGAGTAGGCTGATGCGACGACGCAGATCGAAATCGATGGGTGAAGAGGCCGAGGTCGATCTGACGCCCATGCTGGACGTCGTGTTCATCATGTTGATCTTCTTCATCGTGACGGCCTCGTTCGTGAAGGAGGTCGGTCTCGATCTCTCGCGTCCGGCGGGCGGCGCCTCGGCGAAGACGGTGACGACGAGCGAGAACATCTTCATCCAGCTCACCAGCGACGGCCGGATCTTCATCGATCAGCGCCAGACCGACTTCGGCTCGATCCGCGCGAACATCGAGCGCCTGCATGCGGAGCGACCGAAGGGCTCGGTCGTGATCGCGGCGGATGGCGGCGCGCTCAACGGCTTGCTGGTCGAGGTGATGGACCAGGCCCGGCTGGCCGGGGTGACCAACATCTCGCTCGCGTCGGAGGTCAACTAGGCATGGCCAGCATCCGCATGCTCGTGTCCTTCGGCTTCGCCTGGGGCGTGACGTTCGCGCTCTTCTACCTGATGCAGAGCCTGATCGGCGTCGAAGGCAAGCTCGACGAATCGGCAGCGATCAGGGTCGTCGACTTCGTCCGCGTGGTGAAATCGGAAGTCGTCAAGCAGAAGTCGCGCGAGGCGCCCAAGAAGGTCACGCTCGACGAGACGCCGCCGCCGCCGGACATGTCGACGGATTCGAGCACGAGCCTCGACGCGGACTCGATCGGTGTCGCGGCCGTGGTCGAAGAAGGCGGAGGCGATGGTGAGGGGGGCGGTCTCATGGGCATCATGAATGCCGACGGCGATGCCGTGCCGCTCGTGCGCGTGCCGCCCCAATATCCGGAGCGCGCTGCCCAGCAGGGCAAGGAAGGCCGGGTCCTCGTCGAGTTCACCATCACGAAGTCCGGCTCGGTCAAGGACGCGAAGGTCGTCGCGGCCGAGCCGCCCGGGATCTTCGACAGCGCGGCGGTGAAGTCGGTCTTGCAGTGGAAATACAATCCGAAGGTCGAGAACGGCAAACCGGTCGAGCAGCGAGGGATGAGGACGAGCGTCGTCTTCAAGCTCGACCAGGCCTGATCTTCGCAGTTCGGAATCCCGATCCGGCGCCTGGCGACGGGGAATCGGGCAGGGGATGATGAAGAAGATGACGATCGCAGGAAGCGGGGATCGCGCGATGAACGCAAGAGCCCGGATCGGCGGCGGACTTCGGATCGGCGGCCGCGTCGCGTCGGCGCTGATCGCCTCGATGTTGATCGTCGTTCTCGGCGCGACGTCCGCATTCGCCGCGGCGTCGGACGACGAGAAGAAGAAGAAGGATGCCGGCGGGAACTTCAGCGAGCGCAACCTCAAGAAGATCCAGAAGATGTTCGAGCTCCAGGAGGCCGGGGACATCCCCGCGGCCAAGGCGATCCTGGAGTCGATCAACGTCCAGCGCGAGAAGCCCTTCGGGCGCTCGAAGATCTACCAGTTCCTCGGCTCCTTCGCGCAGCAGGAAGAGGACTACGACAAGGCGATCGAGCTGCTCGACAAGGCCGTCGCCGAGGGCGGGCTCACGGAAGACGAGGAGCTCCGAACCCTCTTCCAGGTGGGGATGCTCCAGGTCAAGCAGGAGCGCTACGAAGACGCGATCGTCACGATCGAGAAGTGGATGGCGTCGGCCCCCGAGATCACCGGACAGGCCTACTACACCCTCGCAGTCACCTACTACCAGGCGGAAAAGCTGGACAAGGCGCTCGAGCCCGCCAAGAAGGCCATCGAGGTCGCGACGACCCAGCCGCCCGAGGGCTGGTACCGACTGCTTCTCGCGCTCTACCTCGAGGCTAACAGCTACCAGGAAGGCATTCAGCTCCTCGACGAAATGA
Source organism: uncultured Spirochaetaceae bacterium (assembly GCA_964519695.1). Lineage (GTDB taxonomy): Bacteria > Myxococcota_A > UBA9160 > UBA9160 > UBA4427 > UBA4427. The sequence continues at coordinate 3,975 of CAZFKD010000268.1, read as the reverse complement.
TCGTCAAGTTCCCGAAGAAGAAGGAGTACTGGACGCAGCTGGCGGCGCTCTACAACGCGAGCGACCGGATGGACAAGAGTCTCGCGGTCCAGCAGCTCGCCCGCTACGAGGGCTTCATCACCGAGGATCGCGATCTGACCCGCATGGCCCAGATGTTCATGGTCCAGGGTCTGCCGCATCGCGGCGCCCAGGTCATGAAGGAAGGGCTCGAGTCGGGCGCGATCAAACCGACGATGCAGGCCTACCAGACCTACTCCGATACGCTGCTGCAGTCCCGCGAATGGGCTCTCGCCCTCGATCCCATCGCGAAGTCGGCCGAGCTCGCCGACAACGGCGCCATGTGGGTACGCCATGCGCAGGTCAATCTGCAGCTCGGAGATTGGAGCGTCGCGCGGGATTCGCTGACGCGGGCCTTCCAGAAGGGGAACGTCCCCGACGAGGGACAGGCGCACATCCTCTTCGGGATCGCCGCCGCGAACGACAAGCTCTGGGACACGGCGATCACGTCCTTCAAGCGTGCCTCCAATTACGCGGGGACTGCCGACGTCTCGGCGAAGTGGATGGCGTTCGTCGAGCGGGAGAAGATGCGCTTCGCGACCCCGGAAGAGCAGGCGCAGATGGCCGCGGAGCGGGCTGCGGCCCCAGCGGCCGCCGGCGGCGGAGACGCTGCGGCAGACAAGGCCAAGGAAGAAGAGAAGAAGGCGGATGGCACCGCGACGCGCGCGTCCGCCGATGCCGACGCGGATCCGGCCACCCGCAAGAACTGATCGAGTCCGCGGGAGCGGGGTTCGTCTTCGAACGGGGCGTCTCCAGGGGCTCGCCGGGGAGACGAGTCGTCCTGTCAGCGAGCGAGGAATTGGTCCGCATGTCAGCCCAGCCCGGCCCCGAGCTTCAGGGGCGCATCGAGAACACGATCCGATTCCTCGCCGTCGACGCGATCGAGCGCGCCGGGATCGGCCATGTCGGGGCGCCCATGGCGCTGGCTGCCGCCGCTTTCGAGCTCTGGGACAATCATCTCCGCTTCGACCCGAAGGATCCCGGCTGGGTCCTGCGCGACCGCTTCGTACTCTCGAACGGTCATGCGTCGATGCTGCAGTATGCGCTGCTGCATCTGTTCGGCTTCGACCTCACGCTCGAGGACATCGGAAAGTTCCGGCAGCTCGGCTCGCGAACTCCCGGCCATCCCGAGTTCGGCGAGACCGCCGGCGTCGAGCTGACGACGGGCCCGCTCGGGCAGGGCTTCGCCCATGGCGTCGGCATGGCGCTCGCGGCCCGGATGACGCGCTCGCAGTTCGGCGGCGATGCGGCCGCTGCCGATTCGGCCGGGTCGGACCGGGACCGCCCCGGTGCGCATTTCGTCTACGGCTTCGTCGGCGATGGTGACCTGATGGAGGGCGTCGCTTCGGAGGCCGCCTCCTTCGCCGGGACCCACGCGCTCGGCAACCTGATCTATCTCTACGACGACAACTCGATCACGATCGACGGATCGACGCAGATCACCTTCCGCGAGAACGTGCCCGCGAGGTTCCGGGCCTATGGCTGGCACGTGATCGACGCGGTGGACGGCCAGGATCGGCGCGGCCTCGCCGAAGCGCTCGAAGCGGCGAGGCGGGAGATCGATCGCCCGACGTTGATCGTCGTGAAGACGCTGATCGGCCGCGGGGCCCCGAACTTCGAAGGCAAGAACAAGGCCCACGGCGGTCCGCTCGGTGCGGCCGAGACGAAGCTCGCTAAAGAGCGCATCGGCTGGCCGGCGACCGGCGATCTCGTCGTGCCGGACGACGTGCGCGCCTACTGTGCGGCGCGCGGCGCCGAGAAACACGCCGAGCGGGTCGCGAGCGACGCGCGCTTGGGCGCGTGGCGCAAGCAGAACGGCGAGGCCGCCGCACGCTTCGACGTCGCACGCGAGCGGCGCATGCCCGGCGACCTCGAGGCGAAGCTGCTGGAAGGCATGGCCGGCCTGGCAGACGCGACCCGCAAGCATTCGGCGACGGCGCTCGAGCGGCTCGCGATCCATGTGCCCTACCTCGCCGGGGGCTCGGCGGATCTCGCCGGCTCGGCGGCGCCGCCGATCGTGAAGTCGGCCGGTCTGGTCGGCCCCGCGGCGGGCCCGGGCGGCGACCCCTTCGCCGGACGCAACATCCATTTCGGGGTCCGCGAACATGCGATGGGCGCGATCGCGAACGGCATCGCGCTCGACGGCACGTTCCTCGCCTACTGCGGCACGTTCCTGATCTTCAGCGACTACATGCGCCCGGCGATCCGCCTCGCCGCGCTGATGAAGACGAAATCGCTCTTCGTCTTCACCCACGATTCCATCTTCGTCGGCGAAGACGGCCCGACCCACCAGCCCGTCGAGCAGATCGACAGCCTCCGCGTCGTCCCGGGGCTGACGCTCTTCCGCCCGGCGGACGGGGTCGAGACGGCCATGGCCTACGCCTGGTATCTCGAGCAGGCGAAGGGCCCCGTCGCCCTCTCGTTGACGCGGCAGACCGTGCCCGGCCTCGAGCGCCCGGCCGGCTTCGATCCCCGGTCCGTCTGGAAGGGCGCCTATATCGTCGCGGACGTCGCCGCGGACGCCGCTGCCAAACGCGCGGGCAAGGCGGATGTCGTCCTGCTCGCGACGGGCTCGGAAGTCTCCCTGGCCGTTGCGGCCGCGGTGCTGCTCGCGGCGGACGGAATCCACGCTCGCATCGTTTCGATGCCGAGCGTCGAGCTCTTCCTGCAGCAGCCCGACGCCGACCAGGATGCGATCCTGCCCGACGACGGCACGCCGATCGTCGCGATCGAGGCCGGACGGGGCGAGACGCTGCGCCGGTTCGTCGGCCGCCGCGGCCTCGTCATCGGCATGGAGCGCTTCGGCGCGTCCGCGCCCTACCAGGCGCTGGCAGAGCATTTCGGTTTCACGCCCGCATCCGTCGCGAAGCGCGTCAAGGCGCACGTCTAGCCGCACGGCCGGTTCTTCGCGAGCCCCCGTCTTCAGTCGGCGATGACGATCGAGTCGATCCGATCGCCCTGGGCGACGGCATCGACGATGTCCTGCCCGGTCGTGACCTGACCGAATACGGCGTGCTTGCCGTCGAGCCAGGGCGTCGGTCCGTGGGTGATGAAGAACTGCGAGCCGTTCGTGTTCGGGCCCGCGTTGGCCATCGAGAGGCGTCCGGGCACGTCGTGCGGGATCGCGAGGGCGCTCTTCTCGTCGGGGAAGGTGTAGCCGGGGCCGCCCGTGCCCGTGCCCTTCGGACAGCCGCCCTGGATCATGAAGTCGGCGATCACGCGATGGAATTTCAGGCCGTCGTAGAAGCCTTCCTTCGCGAGCTTGATGAAGTTGCCCGTCGTCTCGGGGGCCTTGTCCGTGAAGAGCTCGAGGGTGATGACGCCCTTCGCGGTCGTGATCGTGGCTGTGGTCATCTTGTTCTCCGTGTGGGGGCGGGCGATCCTGCGGACAGGGGTACGGCCGATTGGGGCATCGAGTGTAACCGCTCGAATCGGTCGGGAAAGTCGCGAAGCGGCCGCCGAGGAAGGGCCGGATCGTTCGCCGCGGAGCGCAAAGTCGAGGCTGCCGTTCGGAGCGCGGGCGCCGGCTCGATGGGGAGGGGACTCGTCTTGGACATCAAGCGCTTTTTCGTCGACGAACTGAAGCGCGTCTATCAGGACCGGATCGCGGTGGCCGGCCGCGCAGAGGCCGACGCGGCGCTCGAGGCCGAGGAGATCCGAACCGCTTCGAACCGCCGCGAGGACGCGAAGAGCGCCGATCTGCAGAACCGACTCGCAGCAGGCCATCGTGCGCGGCGCGAGCAGTGGGTCGACGAGGTCGACAAGCTGATCGCCTTCGCCGAGCGCGGTCTGCCCGAGTTGGGGCCGACGGCGAAGATCGGTCTCGGCGCGCTCGTCGACGTCCGGATCGAGGACGAGATCGGCGAGGCCGAAGAGCGCACGCTCTTCGTCCTGCCGGTCGGGGCCGGGACCGAAGTC
>CAZFKD010000267.1:4384-6381 GCA_964519695.1 uncultured Spirochaetaceae bacterium | reverse complement strand
CGAACTTCATCATCGCGATCAACAAGGATCCCGATGCGCCGATCTTCGAGGTCGCGAACATCGGCGTCGTGGCGGATCTCTTCGAGATCGTGCCGGCGCTGACCGCGGCGGTAAAGGCGGCCAAGGGCTAGTCCGGATCCGTCCGACCCGGCCGCCCTGCGGACGGGCGTATTCGAGGGGCTCGTCGCGTTCGCGGCGGGCCCCTTTATTCTTGGGGCGCACCGCTCTTTCGGGCGCACCGCTATTTCGGGCGCACCGCTCCTCTTTCGCGCACCGCTCGGATTCGGGCGCGACGGGCGACCTCGACGCAACGGGGGGCGGGATCGGACCTTCGGCCACCGATAGACTTTGGCGATAATACTGATTCCAACAATCCATTTTACGAATTCATTCTGCGACCCGATCTTCTGGCCATCGCAGACGCGGAGCGCAGTGCCGGAAGGGCGCTGCACTCCATGCCGGAAGCGGCGGGAAAGGGTCCCGCCCGGACGGCGCCCGCGAACCAAGACGGAGCAACGCGAGATGGCATCGGCAAGACGATTGGCGATCGGAGTGGGCCAGGCAATTCCGAGCGCGCAGGTGAGCGTCCAGACCGAGACCGGCTGGCAATCGGTCGACGCGCGGACGCTCTTCGCAGGGCGGGACGTCGTCGTCTTCGCCCTCCCCGGCGCCTTCACGCCGACCTGCTCTTCCAGCCATCTGCCCGGCTACGAGGATCTCGCGCCGGCCTTCGAGGCGGCGGGCATCGACGCGATCTACTGCCTCTCGGTCAACGACCCGTTCGTGATGGAGGCCTGGGGACGGCAGCAGGGGATCCGGCGCGTCGCGCTCATCGCCGACGGCAACGCGGCGCTGACTCGCGCCCTCGGCATGGACGTCTCGAAGGAGGATCTCTGCTTCGGCGTGCGCTCCTGGCGGTACGCGATGATCGTGCGCGACGGCGTCGTCGCGGCGCTCTTCGTCGAGCCGGAAGTCGCCGGGGATCCGTTCGAGGTCTCCGATGCCGAGACGGTGCTGCACAGCCTGGTGCCGGATGCGAAGCTGGCGCCGCCGGTCACGATCTTCACGCGTCCCGGTTGTCCGCATTGCCGGCGGGCGAAGGCGCTGCTCGACGGGCGTGGCTGGGCCTACGACGAGATCGAGATCGGGCGCGACGCGACGTCGCGGTCGCTCGCGGCGGTCGCGGGGGCGACGACGGTGCCCCAGGTCTTCATCGGCGGTCGGCTCGTCGGGGGCGCAGACGCGCTCGAGGCGGAGTTCGCGGCGCGCTGACGCGCAGCGCTCTCGGGATGCGGGCTCGCGATCGCCTCGGGCGAGCCCGCTCGCAGCGGAGCGGGGCCCGGGGCGCGCAGGCAGAGACGGTGAGATGGGAGTCGTCATGGAACCGAATGCGCGCATCCCGGGCGATCCGGGCTTCACCCTGACCGAGCTGCGTTATGCCGTCGCGATCGGGGAGACGCTTCATTTCGGGCGGGCCGCGGCGGCCTGCCACGTCAGTCAGCCGACGCTTTCCGCCGGGCTGCGCAAGCTCGAGGACATCCTCGGCGTCCAGATCTTCGAGCGCTCGAGCAAGCAGGTCCGCCCGACGCAGGAGGGCGAGCGCATCCTCGCGCGGGCGCGCGCCGTGCTCGACGAGGCGCGCCAGCTCCTCGATCAGGCGGTCGGCGCGCAGGGGCCGCTCGTCGGTCCGATCCGGGTCGGTGTGATCCCGACGCTGGCGCCCTACCTGCTGCCCTGGCTGATCCCGGCCCTCGCGAAGCGTCTGCCCGGGCTCGACCCGATCGTGCAGGAAGGCATGACGCATCAGATCCTCGATCGCCTGCGCGAGCATGCCCTCGACGCGATCGTGCTCGCGCGTCCCTTCGAGGAGAGCGGGCTCGTCGTCCATCCGCTCTTTCGCGAGCCTTTCCTGCTGCTCTGCCCCGCCGATCACGCCCTCGCGAAGCGCAAGCGGGTTCCCCAGCAGGCCCTCGAGAGCGAGCGCGTGCTGCTGCTGA
>CAZFKD010000267.1:2464-4374 GCA_964519695.1 uncultured Spirochaetaceae bacterium | reverse complement strand
CGCGACCAGGCCCTCGAAATCTGCCGCACGCAGCGCTCGCGCGGGCCGTCGCCCGAAGGCGACTATCGCGCGACGAGTCTCGAGACGATCCGGCAGATGGTGATCGCCGGGCTCGGGCTGACCTTGATGCCGGCCATGGCGCTGACCGACGAAGACCATCGTCGCAAGTCGACGGCCGTCCGACCCTTCGCGTCCCCGGCGCCCGGCCGCGAGATCGTGCTCGCCCATCGCCGCGGCAGCCCGCGCAGCGAGGGTTTCGCCCGCCTCGCGCAGCTCGTGCGCGCCGAGCTGCCCGAGTCGGTCGAATCGATCGAGAAGCCGCGCGCCCTGCGCTGATCGGGCTCGCGCGAAGTTCGAGACGAACGACCCTCGAGAACGGGAACGGCGGCGCACCGCTTCGAGGGTGCGCCGCCGTCCGAAGCGCCGGACCGGGTGGCCGGGCCGGGGAGCAGGCCGCTCGACTAGCGACCGAGATTCATGACCTTCGTCCAGGCCCGGACGAAGTCGTCCACGAACCGCTCGCCCCCGTCCGCCGCCGCGTAGACCTCCGCCACGGCCCGCAGCTCCGAATGCGATCCGAAGATCAGGTCGACCGGCGTCGCGGTCCACTTCTTCTTCCCGCTCGCGCGGTCGAAGCCTTCGTAGAGGCCCGGATCCTTCTCGGACTTCGCCCAGCGCGTCGACATGTCGAGCAGATGGACGAAGTAGTCGTTGCCGAGGGTGCCGGGGCGGTCCGTGAAGACGCCGTGGCGGATGCCGTTCGCGTTGGCATCGAGCGCCCGCATTCCGCCGACGAGGACGGTCATCTCGGGCACCGTCAACGTCAGCAGATCCGCCCGCTCGACCAGCATCTCCGCCGGCGAGAGCCGACTCGCCGCTCCGTAGTCGTTGCGGAACCCGTCTGCCGTCGGCTCGAGCACGGCGAACGAAAGAACGTCCGTCTGGGCCTGCGAAGCGTCGGTGCGACCGGCCGTGAAGGGCACGTCCACGTCATGTCCGCCCTGCTTCGCCGCCTGCTCGATCGCCGCGTTGCCGGCGATCACGATCAGATCGGCGAGCGAGACCTGCTTCCCGCCCTTGTTCGCGCGGTTGAAGTCCCTCTGGATGCCCTCGAGCTTCCCGAGCACCTTCGCGAGGCGCTTCGGATCGTTGACGGCCCAGTCCTTCTGCGGCGCCAGCCGGATGCGGGCGCCGTTCGTGCCCCCGCGCATGTCGCTGCCGCGATAGCTCGCGGCGGAGGCCCATGCGGTGCGGACGAGGTCGGAGACGGAGAGTCCCGTCGCGAGGACCTTCGCCTCGAGCCGTCCGACGTCGTCCGCGTCGACGAGCGGATGCTCGACGGGCGGCACCGGATCCTGCCAGATCAAGCTCTCCTGCGGGACGAGCGCGCCGAGATAGCGCGCGCGCGGGCCCATGTCGCGATGGGTCAGCTTGAACCAGGCGCGGGCGAAAGCGTCCGCGAACTGGTCGGGATCCTCGCGGAAGCGCTCGGCGATCTTGCGATACGGGGGATCCTCCTTGAGGGCGACGTCCGTCGTGAACATGATCGGCGCGTGCCGCTTGCTCGGATCGTGCGCATCCGGGGAGAGCTGGGCCGCATTCGGATCGGACGGGATCCACTGGATCGCGCCGGCCGGGCTGCGGGTCTGGACCCAGTCGAAGGCGAAGAGGTTGTCGAGATACTGCATCGTCCAGGCGATGGGACTGGCGGACCAGGCGCCTTCGAGGCCGCTGGTGACGGTATCGGCGCCGACGCCCGTGCCGCAGCGATTGCGCCAGCCGAGTCCCTGCTCCTCGAGCCCCGCCGCGGCGGGATCGGGGCCGACGCATTGGGCCGGGTCGTGGGCCCCGTGCGCCTTGCCGAAGGTGTGTCCGCCGGCGATCAGCGCGACCGTCTCCTCGTCGTTCAT
>CAZFKD010000267.1:0-2454 GCA_964519695.1 uncultured Spirochaetaceae bacterium | reverse complement strand
GAAGGTCTCGCGGATGTCGCGCGCCGCGGCGAGCGGATCGGGCTTGCCGTTCGGGCCTTCCGGGTTGACGTAGATGAGTCCCATCTGCACGGCCGCGAGCGGATTCGCGAGCTGTCGATCGCCGTGATGGCGCGCGTCGCCGAGGAACTCCTTCTCGGGTCCCCAGTCGGTGAGGTCCGATTCCCAATCGTCCTGGCGGCCGCCGGCGAAGCCGAAGGTCTCGAAGCCCATCGACTCGAGGGCGACGTTGCCCGTCAGGACCATCAGGTCGGCCCAGGAGATCCGGCTCCCGTACTTCTGCTTGATCGGCCAGAGCAGGCGCCGGGCCTTGTCGAGACTGACGTTGTCGGGCCAGCTGTTCAGCGGCTCGAAGCGCTGCTGCCCGCCGCCCGCGCCGCCGCGGCCATCGGCGACGCGATAGGTCCCCGCGCTATGCCAGGCCATGCGGATGAAGAACGGCCCATAATGGCCGAAATCGGCCGGCCACCAATCCTGCGAATCGGTCATGAGCGCGCGCAGATCCGCCCTCAAGGCCTCGAGGTCGAGCTTCGCGAACTCGGCGGCGTAGTCGAAGTCGGGGCCCAGCGGATTCGATTCGGCCGCATGCAGTCGGAGCGGCCGGAGATCCAGTCGCTCGGGCCACCAATCCTGGTTCGACATCCCGCGGCCCTCGGCATGGGCCAGAGCCACCGGTCCGGTCACGCCGGCGGTCGCGAGGACCCAAGCCAGGGCGATCACACTGCTTCGCTTCATTTCCCTCTCCTCTCGCCGGCGGAATGGATCGCCGGACGACGAGACACTAGGTTGCGATCGCCGATGGCGGAAATGGATTTGCTCGATCGATTGGATAGGCAGAGTGAATCGCTGCGGCTTTCGCGAAGGCAGAGCGATTCCGGACGCGAGTGACGTGCGCCGCCCTCGGCAGTTGCGCCGAGATCTTCCGGCGGATCGAAGTCGCCCGGCCCCAACGCGCTCGAGGCGAGCCTGATAGACTCGTCCGACACCTCACCGGAGAGCCGACATGGGCGACCACAAGGACTACATGCGAGGCGAGCAGGAGGGCTACGGCGGGATGTCGCGCGGCCTGCCGAAGACCTTCGCCGAATCGGTCGGGCGGGCAGCCGGCGAGAGCCGTCGTCAGCGCGAGCGGGAGCTCCAGAACGATGCGGGCGACGGCGACGCGGGCGGCGTAGCGACGTCGCCCTTCGACTTCCTCGCCTCGCTGGGCGTGGCCCTCGGCGTCCTGCTGGTCCTGCTGATCGCGCTGGCAAAAGGCATCGTGGTCAAGCTGATCGTCGCCGGCATCGCCGTGGCCGCGCTCTTCGCCGTTCCGCGGGTCCGGCCGCGTCTCGGCAAGGGGACGCCGATCTATGTCGGCGTCCTGATCGGCCTGCTCTTCGGCTGCCTCGAGTCCATCACGACGGGCGCCGATCTGAGCCTGTTCAACCTCTCGACGTTTCTCTTTCTGGGCGCCACGTTCGGATCGGTCCCCGCACTGGTCGCCTTCGTCCGGCGCAGGTAGAAGCCGGGTCGCGGCAGCGCACGCGCCCGGGGAATCGACCGACCTGCTCGATGCTTCACCCGAGCCCGCTCCGCGCCCGCCTGCCCGGTCTCAGGACGAGCGCCGAGCGGACCGATGGTTCCGCAGTGGAAATCGAACGGCGCATCCTCCTCCTCGACAGCCCGGACGGCGAGCTCCAGCCGCTCGCCCTCGACCTGATGGGCAGCGAGTTCGGCGTCCATTATGCGAACGACGTCGACGAGGCCCAGCTGATGGCGCGCGACGCCGGCGGCAAGATCATGGCCGTGCTCTTCTCGACCGCGCTGCCGCTCGAGCGGGTCTCGGCCATGGCGCAGCGCTTCGGCGTGAAGCCGTCGGGCCTCGTGCCGGTCGGTCCGAAGCCGGCCAGGCGCGTCGTCGCCGCGCTCGCGTTCCACGGCGTGCGCTGGCATCTCTGGGACGAGCCCTCGCACGAGGCGATCCGCTTCGTGCTCTCGAGCGTGCTCTTCGAACGCGATCCCTTCGAGCTCCGCTACCACCTGCGCGTCCCGACGACCCTCCCCGCCCGGCTCGAGATCGAGGGCCGCAAGAGCGAGGCGACGATCCGCGACATCGGGCTCGGCGGCGTCTGCCTGCAGGGCGGCGATCTCGGCGAGATCGGCGAGACGGGCACGGTCTCCTTCGAGGTCGAAGGCCGCCCCGTCACCCTCGGCTGTCGCGTCGCCTGGAAGGCCGGCGACGGATCGGATGCCGTCCGCATCGGCGGCGTCCAGTTCCTCGAGGTCGACCCCGAGTCCGGCGACGCGATCGACAGCATCCGCAAGGGCTTCATCGCGCGCCAGCGCATCGAGAAGCCCTCTGCCTAACATATGGGCTGGCCGCTCCCGGCCCCTCGCCGCCCCTCAGAGGCTGTGAAGATATCGTCGACCGAGCGACGCGCAGCGCCGGTGGGT
>CAZFKD010000266.1:5911-6416 GCA_964519695.1 uncultured Spirochaetaceae bacterium | reverse complement strand
GCAGCGTCGGGACCAGCATCATCATGCCGATGCCGCGCGGCTCCATCGGCGCGCCCGCTGCGGAGAACTCTTCCTGGATGACCTGGCCCTTCAGCGGGTCGGGGGCCTGTTCGGAGCCGCCGTACTTCTTCGGGATCGAGCGGCCGAGGTAGCCCTGCGAGATTCCGAGCTCGCGGAAGCGCCGCAGCTGCTCCTCCTTCGAGCCCTTCGCGGCCTCGCCGGTCAGCGGCCAGCTGGCCTTCAGAAAGGCCTTCACTTCGGAGCGGAAAGCCTCGATTTCCTTGCCGTAACTGAGATCCATGCGCGCCTCCGCGCCCGCGCGATCGGGCGCCGTGGGCGGCGCCTCCGATTGGGGGCAGGCGGAGTCTCGGATGATGGGCGGGGGGCGTCAAGAGACGGGGAGTCCGGGGGGCGACCGCCAGGCTACGGACCGTTGGTCCGTTCAGTAGAGGACGGCCTCGGCAGCGATGCAGAACGAGTCGAGTTCGTCGCGATCAGCGAGGAG
>CAZFKD010000266.1:0-5901 GCA_964519695.1 uncultured Spirochaetaceae bacterium | reverse complement strand
CTTGCGCAGGGAGCGTTCGTCCGGTCGGCTCGCCCCCGAATGGGCCCGGCTCGAGCCCTCGAAGCAGGCCGAGCCCTCCTCGAGCTGCGATCCGTTCAGTCGACCAGCACTCGCGTGGCGCCCGCGGCGACGATGTTGCCCGCTTCGTCCTCGGCCAGGACCGCATAGCCGCCCGTGACCTTCGGGCCCTTCAGCTCGATGCGACGTTGGTCCTTCGCCAGCGAGACGAGATCGCGTATCGGATTCGCATAACGCACCCGCCTGCCCGCATTCTCTCCGGTCGGAATCTCCTGTTCGACGGGTGCGTCGAACGCGACCAGGATGAGCGAAGCGGGAACGAGACCGGCCGGCAGCTCATAGACGAGCGCGCCGTCCGAATACCCGATCTCGATCTCGGACGCCGCCGGAGTCGCGACCAGCTGGGCGCGAACTTCGCGTTCCCGCGATCCCACCAGTTCCGTCCGCCCATTGATGACGAGCTGTGGCGTGTAGGCACCGTTCGCGTTCAGTCGCCGAACGTGCCGGCGCTGCCGGGCATCGCAGAATTCGTTCGACAGGGTGTCCCGCCAGCCGAGATGGTTCCAATAGGTCACGTTGCAGGAGAGCGCGATCACGCCGAACTCCTTCGCGAGTTCGCCCAGTACACGATCCGCGGACGGGGAGGAAGAGCAGGATTGGGACGTGAAGAGCTCAGCCACTCTCACGCCCGTTCCGGCCTCGGCGACGAACGGCTGAAGCAGAGCGAACGCCAGAGCCAGCGAAGCGCGATTCTTCATGCCATCGATACGAGCCAGCTCGTGCGTTCGGTTACGGCTCGATCCCACCACGCCCAGCTCTCGAATCCACATGAGCGAGCCGCGCCTCCCCTTCCGGCGCCCATCGGCCCGCTCGAAGGGCCTCGGGATCACCGATTCCCGGGCAGGGGAAAGCCGGTGAGCTGGACGTTCCCTCCCGGGCCCGGCCCGCTTCGAAGCGCGGCGAACCGGCTCTCGAGCTCCGCGAGGGGCTTCGGCTTCGCGTGATTCGCTTCGGCGCCGAGGTCGCAACCCGAACCGCTGAAATCGCATCTCGGCATGGCGCCGATCGTCGCGCCGCAACCCGCATACTGCTGCCCCATGAACCGGGTCGGGCCGCGCAGCTCATCGGGCAGCCTGGCCCATGCCCGACGCAGCGCAGCGCGGGGCTCTGCGGAGACGACCCGAAACATGCCTAGCGATCCGCCCTGGGATCGCATTCGCCCGAGTCGCCGACCTCTCGAGCATCGCAATTCTCGGGCCCCGACTCTCCAGCGGGCAGCAGCGCGAAGCAAGCCGCAGCGACGGCCACGAAGCTCACGAGGGCCAGGATGTGGAGGATCGTCCATCCGCGCGCCGACGAATCGACCCCGGATCTGACGCGCTCGGGGCCGCGCCTTTCGAACCGCAGCCCCCATGAATCGTGCGACGGGACGATTCAGGGGGCTGGCCTCGATCAGCGGCGATGCACGCGGACCGGAAGCCGGGCGTAGCCCCGGACGAAGTTCGAACGCACGCGTTCGGGCGCGCCGACGAGCTCGACCTCGCGGAAGCGCAGCAGGATCTCCTCCCAGAGGACTCGCAGCTGGAGCTCTGCGAGGCGACTTCCCATGCAGAAATGAACGCCGATTCCGAACGAGAGATGCTGGCGTGCGTTCGGGCGCTCGATCCGGAATGCGTCGGGCGCGTCGAAGACCGCTTCGTCCCGGTTCGCCGAGACGTACCAGAGGACGACCTTCTGGCCCGCCTTGATCTTCTTCCCGACGAGCTCCGCGTCCCGGGTCGCCACGCGGCGCATGTGGGCGAGCGGCGTCTGCCAGCGGATGATCTCGCTCACCATGTTCGGAATCGCGGCGGGCCGGGCCCGCAGCTCCCGCCATTCGTCGGGATGCTCGTTCAGCGCGACGACGCCGCCGGAGATCGAATTGCGGGTCGTGTCGTTGCCGCCGATGATGAGGAGCAGGACGGTGCCCAGGAACTCCCGGGGCGGCATGTCGCGCGTCGCCGAATCGTTGACGAGCGCCGTCACGAAATCGAACCCGGCGTTCGAAGGAGAAGCGGGCGCTGCCTGCCGGGCGCGGGCCAGCTCGAGAAAGACGTCGCGGCATTCGCGCAACGCCGACTGGCGCTCGTCGCGGGTCGCGCGATCCGAGCCGACCATCTCGGCGCTCGAGGTCGCCATGTCCGACCAGAACGTGAGGCGGCGGCGGTCTTCGTAGGGGAAATCGAAGAGGGTCGCGAGCATCGCCGTCGTCAGCTCGATCGACACACGGTCGACCCAGTCGAAGCTCTCACCGACCGGCAATGCGTCGAGAATCTCGACGGCGCGCTCGCGGATCAGGGGCTCGAGGCGCTTCAGATGCCGCGGCGACACGATCGGCTGGACCGCCTTGCGATGCGCCTGATGCCGCGCCCCGTCCATCGTGATGAAGCCGCCGTCGACGCTGAACCTCGGATCCGGATCCCCGACGACGACGCCCCGCGCCGACGAATACGTCTCGGGATCCTTCTCGACGGCGACGATGTCCGCGTGGCGCGTCACGGACCAGTACGGCCCGAAATCACTCTCGGCGCAGAAATGCACGGGCGCCTCGCGCCGCAGTCGCTCGAAGAATCGCCCCTGCGTATCCGTCGCATAGAGCTCGGGATCGGCCACGTCGATCGCGTCGAGAGCGAACGATTCGGGATCGGCGAAGGCCTGTCCCTTCGACGCCGTCATCCGTGCACCTGCCCGTGCCGATCGACGCACTTCCCGAACGGGTCGTCGAAGCCATCGACCCCTTCGACCCCTTCGACCTCATGCGTCCGGCCGCGGATGGGCACCGCCCGATCGAGCTGGGCACGGGCAATCGCGAGGTGGGTGGACATGCATGACTCCTCGCGCACGAGTCTGCACAATCGATCCGGACGTGCCAGGGCGAAGCGCTCGAAAGGCGGGGCTTCTCGTCACGTTCGGGCGATGCGCCGGTACTTCAGCCCCGCGACCGCAATCGCCCCGGCCGCCACGAGCGCCATCAGCGACGGCTCGGGGACGACGACGACCGCGTCGAAGGTCCCCACGACCGGCGCAACCGGATTCAATCCCACATCATAGTCCGTCTCGACGAGCAAGCCCGCCAAGCCGGAGGCGAAGCTCGTATCCACGACGGAGATCGCGGAGAGCAGCACTCCCGTCGACGTATCGCGGAGTCGGGCGCTGAGCGTCGAGCCGATCAGGTGGAACTCGATGCGATAAGTCGTTCCCGGATCGATCGCGACCGCATCATCCGCAACGAGCGCGGCCTGAAAGTCGATGAAATCGTCGCTGCGCGCGATGAAGAATCGCGAGTTCGCGAAGTCGACGGCCGCGAGATAGGCCGAGCCGACCTCCGGATCGCCACGCCCGAGCAGGCCCAGCACGCTCTGCTGTCCCGCCGCAGGATCGGCGTTGACGTCGGCCGCCATCGCGACGTTCGCGAACGACTCGTCGACCCAGCCGAAGACGTCCGCGGCCCCGCCCCCGCCATCGCGGAAGGCGCGCGTCGAATGCGCCATCAGGAGATGGTCGTCGGTCCCCGCATCGACCACTTCGAAGGTCGTGAAGCCGCTCGATGGCGCTTCGCCGGCATCGTCGGTCGCCGCGAAATTCCATGGGGCGCCGAACCCCCCGTCGAAATCGTCGTCCCAATCCGCCCGCGCCGGCAGCGACGCCGCGAGCACGCCCATTCCGAAGATGCAGGCGAAGCGGCGAGCCGCGCTCCATCCTTCGACCCGTCTCTCTGCTCTCGATGCGAAGTCCATTCGCCGACCCTCCTCGTCGTCCGTCACGAGGACGTGTCTCCGCAAACGCCGTGCCAACCGAGCGTGCCCGCGCGCGCAGCTCGAGCCGGCATGAAGGCGACGCCTGCAGGGCGGCGGGGAATCGAGCGGGGCTCGACGCCACGGGATCCGCCGGAGCGGAGGCGTGAAGCCTCGAGTCGCCCGACACCGATCGACCGATCCGCCCCCGACGAGGATCCGACGCCTCGGCCTCATCGAACGCCCTCGCTGGCATCCCGCATCGATCCGCGAGATGATCGCCCGATGCCGGACGACCCGACGACCGTCTATTCCAATCCGCGCTGCTCGAAGTTCCGCAGCGCCCGCGCGCTCCTCGAGGAGCGCAGCGCCGAGGCGATCTACGTCCACTACACCTCGAGACTGCACCCGACCGCGCCGAGCTCGAGCAGCGGGTGCGGCGAGCGGGCGGTGGTGGCCCGGCCTCCGGAGCGGTTGCTCGAGCTCTGGTCGGATCTCGCGTAGTCGCCGCGTGCGGCGGCGATTCGCCCGTCCGAAGCGGCGCGCCGGGGCGCCCGTCGGCCCCTCTCCCGCGAGCCGCTGGGATCCCTCAAACCTCCCCGAACGCCTCGTCCAGAAACGCCTGCAGCTGCGCCCGATGGATGCGCGGCGAGCCCACCGCCGGGCTCGCAGACTCCGCGCGCCCTGCGTCCCCGATCTTCTGCTCGTCGCCGAGGATCGCCTGCAGCCGGTCGCGGACGAAGGTCCAGGCGCCCATGTTGCGCGGCTCCTCCTGGACCCAGACGCGCGTCTTCGCCGCCGAATAACGCCCGAAGACCTCCGCGAGCTTCGCCTCGGGCCAGGGGTAGATCTGCTCGACACGCACGATCGCGATCTCGTGCTCGCTGCCCGCAAAGCGCTTGGCGCGCTCTTCCTTGAGGTCGTAGTAGACCTTGCCGGAGCAGACGAGCACGCGGGAGACCTGGCTCGGATTCGCGGCGGTGAGTGCATCGTCGATGACGTGCTGGAAGCGGCCCTCCGTCAGCTCTTCGATCTTCGAGGCGGCCTTGGGATGGCGCAGCAGGCTCTTCGGCGTGAAGACGACGAGCGGGGCGCGATAGGGCCTTCGCATCTGGCGGCGCAGGACGTGGAAGTACTGGCCGGGGGTCGTGCAGTTGACGATCTGGAGGTTGTCCTCGGCGCAGACCTGCAGGAAGCGCTCGATGCGGGCGCTCGAATGCTCGGGCCCCTGCCCTTCGTAGCCGTGCGGGAGCAGCATGACGAGGCCGCTCATGCGGCCCCATTTGACGTGGGCCGAGGTGATGAACTGATCGATGATGACCTGCGCGCCGTTCACGAAATCGCCGAACTGCGCCTCCCAGAGCACGAGGCTCGAGGGATCCGCGACCGAATAGCCGTATTCGAAGCCGAGCACGGCGGCTTCGGAGAGCAGGCTGTCGTAGACCTCGAAGCGGGCCTGGTTGTCGGCGATGTGGTCGAGCGGCGCGTACTCCTCGCCGGAATCCTGATCGACGAGCACCGCATGGCGATGCGAGAACGTCCCGCGCGAGCTGTCCTGGCCCGAGAGGCGGACGGGCGTGCCTTCGAGCAGCAGCGAGCCGAAGGCCAGCGCCTCGCCGAGGCCCCAGTCGACGCCGACGCCCTCGGCGACCGCCTTGCGGCGCTGGTCGAGCACGATCTGCAGCTTCGGATGCACGTTGAAATAACCCGGAACGCGCCCGATGCCGGCGACGATCCGCGTCAGCGTTTCGTGGGGGACGGCGGTGACGGGATCCTGTTCGGGACGCGTCCGCGAGAAGCCGGCCCAGGGGCCGCGCGTCTCGTAGGGCTCGTCGGGCCCGGGCGGCTGGGTCTGGATGCTCTCGAGCGCCTGCTTGAGGGCGTCCTGGCGCTGCTGCTCGATGCGGTCGACCTCTTCGCGCGTCAGATGGCCGCCCAGCACGAGCTTCTCGCGGTAGAGCGTACCGATCGATTTCTTGTCGCGGATCTTGCGGTAGAGGCGGGGCTGGGTGAAGCCGGGCTCGTCGCCCTCGTTGTGGCCGTGGCGGCGGTAGCAGACGAGGTCGATGACGACGTCGTCACCGAAGCGCTGGCGATAGGCGACCGCCAT
>CAZFKD010000265.1:0-6438 GCA_964519695.1 uncultured Spirochaetaceae bacterium | reverse complement strand
GAAGCGAGCGCGGGATCGGCGGGCAGCACCGCATGGAGCAGGCGCAGCAGGACGAGAAATCCGGCGATCTGCGCGGCCGTCGCGATGTGGGCCGAGACGAACGCGGGCGCTCCTTCGTGCAGATCCGGCGCCCAGGGATGGAAGGGCGCGATGGCGCAGCGCGCGATCAGGCCGACGAAGAGCAGACCTGCACCGACCTCGAACAGGAACGGCCGCGTGAGCGCCGTCTGCGAGAGCAGCGCGAGATCGAGCCGACCGGTCGCGAGGAAGAGAAAGGCGATGCCGTGCGCGAAGACGAGACTCGCGAAGGCGTGGGCGAAGAAGAGCTTGAGGCTCGACTCCGACGAGGAGAGCCTGCGCGAGTCGATCGCGACGAGCGCGATCGCGGGCAGCCAGGCGAGCTCGAGGGCGAGCATCAGAACGAGCAGGTCCTGGCTCGCGATCGCCGCCAGGAAGCCCGAGAGCGAGAAGAGCAGCAGCGCGATGGGCTCGCCCGGTCGCGAGCGCGCCATCCCGAAATGGGTCAGCGAGAGCGCGAAGACGAGGAATCCGAGGACGACGACGAGCGTGATGCCGACGACCGCGAAGGCGTCGAGCGTGAAGCCGCCGGGATACGACTCCCCGGCTCGCAGCGGCAACAGCAGCAGCACCGAAAGCAGCGTCAGGACCGCGATCAGCCCGAGCCGGATGCCGGAGAGCGCGGACGCGCGGGACGACTCGGCCGTCCGCGGCCCCCGCGGCCCGCTGCCGAACAGCGCATCGACGAACA
Organism: uncultured Spirochaetaceae bacterium; assembly: GCA_964519695.1. Lineage (GTDB taxonomy): Bacteria > Myxococcota_A > UBA9160 > UBA9160 > UBA4427 > UBA4427. Next base: position 5,669 of record CAZFKD010000265.1, on the reverse strand, counting down.
GGACGATCAGGGCCCCGAGCGCGGGGATCAGGACGATGCTCATCCCGGCTCCTCGCTGCCGGCGCGCACGACCGCCGCGCCGTTCGCGGCCTCGACGACCGGAATCCTCTCCGCTTCCGGGAGCGACACCCGTCCCATCTGATGCAGGATCTCGAGCACCGCCGGCTCGACCCGGCGCAGCAGGGGATTGGGATAGACGCCGATCGCGAGGATCGGGATCGCGATCGCGAGCAGCATCGCGCGCTCGATCCGATCGAGATCGACGAGCCCCCGATTCGCCGCCTCTTCGACCGGGCCGAAGAAAACGCGGCGCTGGACCCAGAGCAGATAGGCCGCGGCGACGCCCATCGCGGCCAGCGCCGCGACCGAGAGCTCGCGCGAGAGATCGAGGCTGCCGAGCAGCACGAACAGGTCGCCGATGAAACCGCCGAGCAGCGGGAAGCCCATCAACGAGAACACCATCAGCCCGAAGAACGCCGCGCAGACGGGCATCGGCCGTGCGAGGCCGCCGAACGCCGCGACCTCGGTCGTCCCGCGGCGACGCGCGAGGGCACCGATCATCACGAAGATCCCGGCCGTCGCGAGGCCGTGGGTCAGCAGCTGGACGACCGCGCCCGTGAGTCCCTGCACGTTCATCGTCGCGATCCCGAACATCGCGAAGCCCGCATGACCGATGGACGTGTAGGCGATCAGGCGATTGAGCTCTTTCTGGACCAGCGCGACGAGCGACGCATAACCGAGCGCGGCGATCCCGACGAGGGCGAGGCTCGACCGCGCGTCGAGCGCCGCCTCGGGAAAGAGCGGCAGCGCGAAGCGCAGCAGGCCGATCGCCGCCGTCTGCGCGAAGCCCGTGGCGAGCAGGATCGAGAGGCCGGTCGGCGAGGCCGCATGCGCGCCCGGCAGCCAGAAATGCAGCGGGACGAGCGGCAACCGCGTCACGAGCGCGACGACCAGGATCCAGAAGAGCCAGCGCTGATCACCGGCAGCGATGCGCAGGTCGAGCAGCGATCCCGTTGCGGAGCCCGCAGCGGCGATCGCCGGCTCCCCGCCCGGCGCGCGGATCAGGTCGAGGCTCGCATGGCCGAGCTGCGCCTCGCTCATCTCCGCCAGCACGAACGCGACGAACAGCAGCCCCGCGAGCCCGACCGACTCCGTCACCCAGACCCGCGTCGCCATGCGACCGCGGTCCTCGCCGCCCCAGCGCCCGAGCCAATGCAGGATCGGGAGCAGCGTCTGCGCCCAGAAGAAGAGGAAGCCGTGCAGGTTCAGCGACGCGAGCGTGCCGAGCAGGCTCGACTCGAGCATAAGCACCACGAAGATCCAACTGCGGACCGAGTCCGCCGACTCCGTCCGCGAAGAGAGGATCGCGATCGGCGACAAGCCCGCGGTCGCGAGCAGGAAGCACAGTCCGATCCCGTCGACGCCGAGCAGGATGCGGGGCTCCGTCGACAGCGCGCCGCCGACGCCGGTGACGAACTGGACACCGATCGCCTCGGGATCGAAGCGCCAGGCGACGCCGACGAGCAACAGGGCGAAGGTCGCGAAGGCGCCCCCGAGCCCCGCCCCCCGCCAGACCCGCTCCGGCAGCGGCTTCATGCCTGCGAAGGACTGGACGAAGCCGATCGCCACGAGGCCCAGCGCGACGACGGCCGGCAATGCGACGACGAAGAGCAGGATCGGATCGTGGACGAGGTTCATCGCGTCAAGCCGCCAACCAGACGATCGAGAGCAGGAGTGCGATCAGGCCGAGCATCGCATAGCTCTGCACGCGTCCGTTCTGGAGCCTTCGCAGACCGCTCCACACCATCCGCCGCGCGAGCCCTGCGCCCCCGGAGACGACGACACGATCGAGCAGCCGCGCCTCGAAGACCCCGGCGAGCAGCAGACTCGAGAAGCCCCGGAGCGGCCGGACCAGGACGCGATCGAATACCTGCTCGAGGAAGAGCCCTTCGCGCAGCGCTTCGGTCGCGCGCTCGAGGCCGGCGATCCGGAAGGCGCCGCGATGGCCATGGCGCGCGTGGCGATGGAACGCCCAGCCCATGCCGGCGAGCGTGCAGAGCACGACCGAGCCGATCGTCTGCCAGCGCAGCACGCCTTCGATGCCCGGATCCGGCGGCCCGGCGAGCGTTCCGGACAGGAAGCTCCCGACCGTGTCCATCGGCTCGATCCCGAGCAGCGAGCCCCAGAACTGCGAAGGCGAGAGCATGCCGACGCAGATCGAGAGGACGGCGAGCGTCGTCAGGCCGTACTGAATCATGCCAGCGGGATCCTGCCCGACGCGCGTGTCGGCCTCGCCGAGGTTCGGCCGCGCGCCCCAGAAGACCAACAGATGCGCTCGAGCGAGGGCGAAGGCGAGCAGCAGCTGGCCCGTTATGCAGGCGGTGAAGACGGCGGGATGGCCCTCGGCGACGACCTGGGCGAGCAGCTCCTCCAGCGCGAAGAACGTCCCGATCGGCGGCACACCGATCACCGCGAGCGCCGCGAGCGCCGCCATCGCGTGGGTCCAGCGCATCGAGCGTGCGAGGCCGCCCAGCCGGCGCAGATCGGTCTCTCCCTTCTGGCTCGCCTGCACGACGCCGAGCACCAGCACGAGCTGCGCCTTGGCGAAGGCGTGCGAGAGGAGCAGGAAGGTCGCGGTCGATGGAGCGCCGAGCCCGATCCCGATCGACACGAAGCCGAGGGTCGCCGACGTCGAGTAGGCGACGACACGCAGGAGGTCGAGCTGGGTCGCAGCCCCGAGTCCCGCGACGACGACCGTCGCGGCGCCGGCAAGGACGAGACCGGCCATCGCGACCGGCGCCTCGCCGAGCAGGAACGAGCAGCGCAGCAGCACGTAGGTCCCGGCGACCACGGTCGTCACCGAATGGATCAGCGCAGTCGCCGTCGAGGGCCCCTGCGACGCCCCTGCGAGCCAGAAATGAAGCGGCACCTGCGCACATTTCGTCATCGCCGCGAGCACGAGCCCCGCGACCACCAGCTCGAGCAGCGGGAAGCCACCGCCGCCGAGCCAGAGCGGGATCTCGACCTGCGAGCCCTGCAGCAGGCGATAGGCGGCCTCGACGCCGGCGAACGAGAGCGCCGGCGCCCGCGAGCGCGCGAGCCCGTCGAAGAGCAGCAGGATCGAGGCGAGCAGCGCGAGGTCGCCGACCCGGCCGAGCACGAAGGTCGTCGCGCTCGAACGCGACGCCCGCTCGGATTCGTAGTCGAAGGACGCGAGCAGCTGAGAGGCGACGCCGACGCCGGTCCAACCGAAGAAGAACAGGATCAGGTTGTCCGCGAGCAGCAGCACGAGCGTCGAACCGACGAGCAGATCGAGCAGCGCGAACAGGCGGTGGACCTGGTCGCCGGGCAGCGCCCCGCTCCCGATCCGGCCGAGCGCGTAGACGTAGACCGCGAGGGCGACCGAGGTCACGACGACGCAGAAGACCGAGGAGAGCGGATCGAGCCGCAGCGAGAGATCGGCGCTGAAGTTGCGCTCGCCGACGCCTCCGCCGAGCCAGGGACCCACGCGATCGACGATCGGTCCGAGCGCATCGCCGCCGACGAGATCGAAGATCGAGGCCGCGCTGAGCACGAACGAGACGAGCAGCGCCGCGCTCGAGACGACCCAGACGGTGCGCGGTGCGATCTGCAGGCGCAGCAGCCCGATCATCGCCGCGTGGGCGAGGGCGGAGAGCAGCGGCAGCAGCGCGATCCAGCGAATCAGCGACGCGGTCAGCCTCTCGTCCCAGTCGAATCCGTTCATCGCGCCTAACCCTCGAGCAGCCGCGCGTCTTCGGCGTCGATCGTGCCCCGCCGACCGACACGCGCGAAGACCAGCGCGACGCCGACGCCGAGCTGCAGACAACCGACGATCGCCGCGCAGAGCGCGAGCCCCCCCGCCTGCGCCGCCCGAGCAGCGTCTGGCTGCAGCAGCGCGAAGGCCAGCGCGATCCCCGCGACCGAGGTCCACGCGAACCCGAGACCGACGAGCATGCCGACGAAGCTCCGGCGCCAGACGAGCCCGAGCAGGCCGACCCAGAAGAGCCCGAGCGCGCCGAACACGAGCCAATCGGCGCCGCGCAGGGCGATCGCGATCTCGAGCAGCGCCCGCCAGGCAGGGGTCATCCGGCGTCCGTCCCTTCGGCGCGCAGCAGACACAGCGCGGTCAGGAGGGCCGCCGCGATCAGGAAGCCCAGGACCGCAGCGAGCGCCCCCGACGATTCGAGCCCGAAGAAGAACGCCCCGAGCGCCGCGGGCTCGAGTGCATCGACGTGCTGCGCGACGGGCACGGTCTGCCCGAGCTCGCCGCGACGGAGCGCCTCGCGGCCGAGCAGCACGAGCCCGGCGGCAAAGACGGCGAGCGCGAGCGCCCGGGCGCTCGCGGTCCGCAGCGCGAGTCGCTGCAGATGGCCGTGATCGACGTCGACCAGCATCCAGCCGAAGAGCTGCACGATCGCGAGCGAGAGCAGTCCGATGATCACGAGGCAGAGCGCGACCACCGATCCCCCCGCTGCGAGGCACGCGAGGCCGAACGCGGCGAGCGCGGCGCACGCGGCGACGATCGAACGCGTCAGGACCGCGCCGACGAGGACGGAGAGCGCCGCGAGCGCGACGACGACGGCGACGGCGACGGCGATCAGCTCCGTCATGACCGCGCGCCTCCCGCGGCATCCAGCAGCAGCCGCGCCGCGAACACGAGCAGCAGGTTCGACGCCGCGAGCGGCAGCAGGCGCCGCGTCACGATCCGGATCCACTGATCGTCGCGCAGGACCGGCATCGAGCGCGTGACCCGCGCGACGACGAACAGCACGCCGAGACATTTCGCGAGAAAGGCCGCCATCTCGATCGCCGCCGCGATCAGGGCGGGCAGACCCTCGCCGTAGAAGGGGACGAGCGGCGCCACGACCCGGGCCGTCGAGACGAATGGCAGGTCGCCCGCCCCGAGAAAGAGCGCCACGAACAGCGCCGCGAGCAGGACGGAGGCGAGTCGCTCCTCCATGCGCGCCCAGTAGAGCTCGCCCGGATCGTCGTCCTGGCCGAACGCCGAGAGCCGAACGCTGCTGCCGCTCGGATCGAGCGCGAGCGGCCGCCGCAGCAGGAGCCCGAGAACGGGCAGGAAGAGCAGCGCCGTCAGGGGCTGGCGGAAGAGATGCCAGGCCGGCCAGATCGGCTGCTCCGCGATCGCGCCGAGCGGCGACAGGCCCGCGTCGGCGAAGAGCGCGCTGATCAGGGCCGCGGGGGCGAAGCGGCCGGCCTGGCCCAGCACGATCGCGTGGAGCCGCAGCGAATCGCTCGCGACGGCGAGCGGCGCGAGCACGAGCGCGAGCACACCGGCGAGCGCGAGCACCCGGCCCGCGAGGCGGACGCACGCGAGTCGCGCGAAGAAGCCCGCCTCCGCGAGACCGACCGCGACCTGCGCCATCGCCGCGAGCAGGACGAAGAAGACGAGCGCGACCAGCCCGTGCTGGAGATCGACGACGACGATCGGGGCGCCGCCCGCATCGCCGCCGAAGGGACCGGCGAAGGGCACCAGCGCGAGGGCGCTCGCGAGCGCGATTCCGGCGACGGCGCGTGCGGCGGATCGGAGCCCCTCGCTGCGCCCGCCGACGCGCGTGCGCGAGCGTACGATGCGCGCGCCGCTCGCGAGCGCGCGGGCGCCCATGGAACGAGCCGGCGGGTGGACGGCG
>CAZFKD010000264.1:0-6453 GCA_964519695.1 uncultured Spirochaetaceae bacterium | reverse complement strand
AGCCCGTGGCGGGTGAGTCCGGCGAGCTCGCAAGCGACGGCCTCGGCGATCCGGAAGGCGGCCCTCGGACAGTCGTCGACCAGCCGGGAGAGCGCCGAGCGCGAGAGGATCCAGCAGCTGCAGCTCCCGTCGGCCAGGGCGGTGACCTCGCGCTTTCCGAACGCAAACAGGGACGCGGCACCGAGATGATCCGGCGCTTCGAGGGTCCCGAGCACGCCCGGGCTCCGTCGACTGCGGAGCTTCAGCCGTCCGGACTCGAGCAGCACGAGTCCGTCGCTCTCGCTGCCCTCCCGGAAGATGCTCTTGCCGTCGACGAGGCGGCGCGGCTCGAGCAGCGAAGCGACGACCTCGCGCTCCTCGTCCCCGAGCTCGGCGAAGATCGCGAACCGCTTGAGCGCGTCGGGGCTCATGGGACGATCCTCGCGAACAGGCTCCGGAGCAGGGAACCGGGCTCCTTCTGCGGGTCGATCGGAAGCAGGAAGAGGCTCGCCGAATCGAGCAGCGAGAGATTCGCGCGCAGCGCGTCCGGCGACGCCCGCTCGCCGTCGCTCAGCATCACGACGTGGAACGTCCGCGCGCCGGGCCGACTTCCGAGCGCGGCGGCGATCTCGACGAGCACCGACGCGCTGCCGCTCATGCGGGCGTCGTGCAGGAAGATCGTGCCGAGGGCGCGATGGGCGGCGAAGGGCCAGAGCGCAGCAAAGGACGCCTCTGCGGGCAGGTGGATCAGCTCGATCCCGAATCCGGGATCGACCGCCAGGCGGGCGAGCGGGGCCAGCGCAAGCCGATCGGCCTGCCGGCGCACCAGCAGCGGAGCCAATTCGACGCCGGGCACCTTCTCGAGCAGATCCCCGAAACGTCGCGTCGCGACGACGTTCGCCGCGACCACGAGCAGCTTGGCATCGGGAATCGGCGCAGTGCCGGCGCCGACCGACTGCACGAAGCCCCGCAGTCGCCGGGCCTGCGCATCGTTGAACAGCGTGCTCCCGAAGCCGTCGGGCGCCGCGATCCGCGCGCGGCCGAGCTCGACGATGCCGCGCTCCGCGAGGGTCTGGATCGTGCGCAGGACCTGATAGTCGGGCTGGCCACAGCGATCGATCACGTCGCCGACGCGTCCGGTCTCGTCGATCAGCCCGAGGACCTCCTGTGTCAGGGGATGCAGCACGGGCGGCAGCGCGTCGCGCGCGATCTTCATGCGGATCGGCGATTCGACCGGCGGGAGCTTCGGCGCGAGTCGGTGCCATTCGTCGAGCTGCCGGAGCCCCTCTGCCAGCAGCGCACGGGTCGGGTGCCGGATCTCGACCGGACCCTCGCAGTCCCCCGGCTCGAAGCGGAACGATCCCTCGCGGCGATCGAGGAGCCGGAAAAGCGCCTTCTCGCCGTGGACTGCGCCGAGCGACGCCGCCTGGATCTCACCCTGCGCGATCTGGACCCGCGCGCACGCTTCCGGACCCGGTTCGCCGCCGGCTTCGAAAGCGACGATGCCCGTGACGCGACGCCCATTCAGCAGCTGGAGCAGCTCCGCCGGCCGGATGTCGGCAAGCCGGCCCTCGATCGCGTTCGATGCATGCGCGGCGGCGTCGAGCTTTTCGATCCGCGCCTGCCGATCGAGCACGCGTTCGACGCCGGCCGCGATCTCGAGGATCGGTGCCCGCGCGTCGAGCCACTCTTCGCCGATGCCGGTCCAGGCGGCCCGGCGACCGTCGCGGCCGAGGACGACCAGCTGCAGGTTTCGCGTCCGCGGATTCGCGCGCAGGATCTCCGCGAGCTTCGATGCGTCGACAAACGGCAGCTCCGCCTGCACCACGACCAGTCGCGGCGGATCGGAGAGGGCGATCTCGAGTGCGGCCACGCCCGTCGGCGCGATCCGGCAGCGGAGGCCCCGGGTCTCGAGCCGCGCTGCGATGTCCTTCCGGCGCGTCTCGTCGCCATCCGCAATCAAGATCAGATCGTTCGCCATGCCCGCCTGCCCCGCCCTAGACCGAGACCAGGATTCCGAGCTCGCGCTGGAGTCGGAATGCGAGGTGTTCGACGAGGGCTCGATCGGCCGTCTGGAAGATCGGCGCGCGCGCGCCGACGACGTTCACCTGGCCGATCATTGCGTAGGCCGGACCATCCCCGAAATAGACGGCGAACGGCCGTCGCGCATCGAGTGGTGATTTCTGGATGCAATGGATCTCGGGGCTCCGGTCCCGATGGACGCCTTCGGCGAGCAGCACGATCTCGGTGCGCGTCGCGTGGCCGGCGAGATCGTCGAGGACCTCGAGCAGCTCGGGCAGCCAGCGGCTCCCCGGCGAGAGGAACAGGATCCCGCGGTCTTCGGGCCGGCGGAACACATCCTCGAGCACGAAGCGCAGGATCTCGCCCTCGACTCCCGTCGGCTCGATCGCACCGAGCTCGAGCATCTGGTCGAAGACGATCTCGAGGGTGGCGCCTTTCGAGAGCTCCGGATGGTCGGCGAGCAGGCTGCGCCGCTCGGCCTCGCGGCGCTCGTCGAGCACCTGCTCGAGCGCCCCCAGCTGCGTGCCGTCGGTCGGGAAGGTCGCAGCGGCGAATCGGATCGTTCGCCCGGGATGAAGCCCGACCCAATCGGACGTCGCCCGTTCGATGCGCCGCACGAGCACGCCGACGCCGAGTGCGTCGGTCTGCGGAAGCAAGGCGAAATGGACGTTCCAGGAATCCGAGGCGAGCAGATCCGTTCCGCGCAGCGCCGCCTCGATCTGCCGCACGAGTTCGCGCAGCTCCGCGGGCGGCGTCTCGGGCGGCGTCCCCGAGCCGAGCTCGCCCGCCTCGAGGTCGATGCGCAGCAGCGAGAAGCGATGCCCGAAGCGATTGGCCTTGTGGATCTCGTTGCGGACCGCGTCGTCGAGATAGGTCCGGGAATAGGCGCGCGTCTCGGGATCCCGGAGCGAACGCCGCTCGAGCGCGCGAAACCGCATCGCGTTGCCGACCGCGACGCCGCCGAGTTCGGCGAACTTCTCGGCCAGCACCCGATCTCCCGGCGCGAACGGCTCGCCGTGCAGCCGGTCGGAGAGCCGCACGACGCCGATCCGGTCGGCCCCTGCGCGCAGGGGCAGGAAGAGCGCCTCGCTCGCCTCCGCATCCTCGGGCAGGACGGCGACGGCGGACTTCGCACCGGAGAGGCCGGGACACCAGGCCGCCTCGACCTCGTCGAACGAGATCGCCTTCGGCTCGCTCTCGAGCCGAACGAGACCGCGCACAGCGACCAGCGTCAGAGCCTCGCTTCCGAGCTCGTCGGCCAGCCAGAGAACGCCCGTCTGCGCGCGGGTCTCGAGGCAGAGCCCCTCGAGCAGACGCTCGGCGAGCGGCTCGACGGAGAGCGTCGAGAAGAGCCCGGTCGCCCGCTCGAACAGCGAGACGACGCCCATGTATTCCAGATTCTCTTCGACGAGGCGGGCGTGCTCGACGCGCAGACGGCGTCGCTCGGCGAGCTTGCCGACCGACTCGACGAGGGCCTCGCGATCGAAGGGCTTGAGGATGTAGTCCGTCGCGCCCTGCTTCATCGCATCGACGGCCGCCTTGACGTCGACGACGCCCGTCACCATCACGACGTCCTGCTGGGGAAGTCGTTCGCGAATCCGGCGGACGAGCTCGCTGCCGTCCATGCCGGGCATGACCAGATCGGTGAGGACGATCTCGAAGTCTTCGCGCTCGAGGAGCCGAAGCGCTTCCTCGCCGGAAGCGACGGTTCGCACGTCGAAGCCCGCGTCCGAGAGGATGCCCTCGATCAGCTCGCGGAAATAACGCTGGTCGTCGACTGCGAGTATGCGCGCCTTGCCCATGGCCCCTCGAAGGACACGCGCAACCGACCGCCGCAGGACGACCCGACCGGTCTCCCGCGATGCCTGCGGCGCGCCCATGCCCCACGCGTTCTTCGGCTTGCGGCAGCCTCGACTTCAGACGAGATCCGGGGAAATCCCCGGATCGGCCGCCTCGTCCCGCTTCGCGCCGGGGACCCGACCCGCTTGGATCGCCAGGCCCCGCATCGAGTGGGGCTGGGCGTCGACGATCCGGACATCGACGAAATCGCCGGGCAGGAACGCTCGATCGGGCGTCGGGTCGATGTTGACCACCCGCTGGTGGGGGTCCCGGCCTGAAACCTGGCCGCCGCCGTGCCGGCTCGCGCCGTCGACGAGCACCCGGGTCTGCTGCCCCACGCGCGAGCGATGGTACGCGAGGGTTCGCCCGGTCTGGAGCGCCTGGAGCCGGACGAGCCGCGCCTGTGCGAGCTCCCCGGAGACGCCCATCCCCATCTCCGCCGCGGCCGTTCCGGGGCGCGGCGAGTACTTGAAGCTGAAGCTGTCGACGAAGCCCGCGGCGTCGACGATCGAGAGCGTCTCGTCGAAGTCCCGATCCGTCTCGCCCGGGAACCCGACGATCAGATCGGTCGTCAGGACCAGATCGCTGCGCGCGGACCGCAGGGCTGCCGTGATCTCGAGGTAGCGCTCGCGCGTGTAGCGCCGGCGCATCGCCTCGAGGATGCGATTCGATCCGCTCTGGAGCGGCAGGTGGACATGGGGGCAGAGCCGCTCGAGCTCGCCGTGGGCGCGGATCAGGGGCTCGTCGAAGAAGAGCGGATGCGGGCTGGTGTACCGGATGCGTTCGAGGCCCGGGATCGCGTCGAGACGCGCCAGCAGCTCGGCGAAGGGCATCGTGCCGGCCTGGGCCGCCTGCCCCCGCCGCACGTCGTGGCGACCATATGCGTTCACCGTCTGCCCGAGCAGCGTCACCTCGCGAATCCCGCCCTCGGCGAGGCGCCGGACCTCGGCTTCGATCTCGGCCGCCGGGCGACTGATCTCCCGGCCGCGGGTCAGGGGCACGATGCAGAAACTGCAGAACATGTCGCAGCCCTCCATCACCGTGACGAATGCCTTGCGCCGCACCCCCTCGCCCGGCTCGGACCGGCTCGCCATCGGCAGGTCGAAACGTCCCGGGCTGCGATCCTCCCCCACCGCGGCCGAACGGATCCCGAAGCGCGCCGCCTCGACGAGGGCCGGAATGCTGCGCAGGTGGTGGGTGCCGAAGACGAAGTCGACGTGGGAAAAGCGTCCGAGCAGCCGATCGCCGAGCTGCTCGGCGACGCAGCCCCCGACCGCGACCATTCGCCCGGGTCGCTCCGCCTTCCAGGCGCGCAGCAGGCCGAGGTCGCTGTAGAGCTGATGCTCCGCCTTGTCCCGGATGGAGCAGGTATTGATCACGAGCAGATCGGCCTCCTGCTCCTCCGCACTCGCGACGAGACCCGCCCCCTCCAGCAATGCCGCGACCTTCTCGGAGTCGTGGACGTTCATCTGGCAACCGTATGTTCGGACGCTAAAGCGCTGCGAAGACAAGGCAATTCCGTCCTGGGAGGAGGCTCGTGGCGAGCCGGAATGCGGCCTCGGCGAGACCCGCCGAAGCGGCCCGGAGACGCGGCGCAGAAGGTACCCGACGCCTAGCGTCGAGTCGAACGGGCGCGCGCTCCGCGGGTCCCCCGAAACGCGGAGAAAGACTTCGAGTGGATTCTCGAAAGCCGACAAAACCTCTCGGTTTTGAGCCGTTCGAGAAAAGTTCCGATCGCTGCGAGATTCGCGATTGACAAGCGGATCTCGCCCGCCATAATGCTCAAAAGTCATCGGGTTCCGGAGTGGCGGTGGATTGGCCATTTCGTATGAAATGTCCAACCTCTCACCCCCCATTGAATGAGTCCACCGCCCCTCCCCCTGACCAACGCCCCGTCGGTTCGACCGACGGGGCGTTTTTCGTTGTGGGGTCGGTACCGGCCCGAACGGATCTCGGCGCGATCCGCTTCACCCATCCGACCGAGCCCGCGTTCTACCCGCGCGAGAACGGGCTCGATCGAGCTGCGTCGGGGCGGCGAACCCCCTCCGCGCCAATGCGGATCACGGCAGCCAAGGGCCAGCAGAAAGGTCGCTAATGGGCCGCTAGAAGGCCGCTAGAAGGCCGCTAAAGGACGACGTAGGCTGCGAACGCGGCCGCGAGGGCCCACGGCAGATAGCGCGACACGAAGTCACGCGGGATGACGCCGAGCGCCTCGAGTCCCGGAACGCCGCGACGCGCCTGCCGGATCACGGGGACCTCCACCAGGCTCGAGAACACCGCGAAGCCGAAGGCGCCTGCCACGAGCGCCGCCGTCCCCATGCTGCGCGTCGGAATGAAGGCCAGGAAGATCAGCACCCAGAGCGCATGGGCGATGTTGCCGCCGTAGCTCATCCAGAGAAACGCGCGCGCGTCGTTGTTCGCGTAGTCGAAGTCGTAGAGCGGGGGGAACTTCGAGATCGGCTTCAGGGGCGCATGACCGCCGCCGAGGCGTGCGCCGATGAAATGGCCCCATTCGTGGACCACCGCGTTCGTCGCGGCACCGACGAGCAGGCCATCCACGACGGAGAGCAGGCTCGCGAACGCGAGGCGTGAGACCGTAGCCCACGCCTCGGC
>CAZFKD010000263.1:0-6487 GCA_964519695.1 uncultured Spirochaetaceae bacterium | reverse complement strand
TCGAGCGTGCGCAGGGTCCGCGCCGACAGCTCGAAGCCGATCGGAATGCCCAGCTCCTCCGGGAGCCGCAGCAGCGGCCAGTAGCAGCGCGCGATCACGATCGCGCGATCCGCGTCCGGGAGCGCCGAGAAGTCGAGATTGCCGTGGAAGGCGGTGAACAGACGCAGCGCGGTCATCGGCGACCGAGGCGATCGAGGGTCCGCCGCAGGACCCGGACCACGCGCTCCTGGGCGGGCGCTTCGAGGTCCGGAAACATCGGCAGCGAGAGCAGCCGCAGGTAGGCCGCCTCGGTGTTCGGGAGATCGCCGAAGCGCGTGCCGAGCCGCTCGCGATAGTAGGGCTGGAGATGGATCGGGATGTAGTGGACCTGGACGCCGATGCCCTCGGCATGGAGCGCCGCATAGACCGCTGCCCGGCCGCCCTCGATCCGGTCGACGTCGAGCAGGATCGGGAAGAGGTGCCAGGCGGAGCCCGTCCCGGGCCCTTCCCGCAGCCATTCGACGCGATCCTCGCCGGCGAGGAGCTCGACATAACGCGCCGCGATCCGGCGCCGCGCGGCGAGATTCGCCTCGAGCCGGGAGAGCTGGGAGAGACCGAGCGCGGAGGCGAAATCCGGCAGGCGATGGTTGCCCGAAAGGCTCTGCATCTCGTAGACCCAGCCCCCGGCCTCCTCCGCCCGGACGGCGCCGGGCAGGCCCAGGCCCTGGAAGCTCGCGGGCATCCGCTCCATGCCGTGCTCGCGCAGCCGCAGGCAGCGGTCGGCGAGCCGGTCGTCGCGGGTCACGATCGCCCCGCCCTCGCCCGTCGTGATGTGCTTGGCGGGATGGAACGAGAAGCAGGCGGCCTCGCTCGCGCTCCCGATCGGTCGGCCGTCCTGGACCGCGCCGAGCGCATGGCAGGCATCCTCGAGCAGGAAGCGATCCGTTCCGAGCCGCGCGCGCAGGGCCGCGGTATCGGCGACGTGGCCCGCGTAATGGACGACGATCGCCCCGCGCGTGCGCGGCGTGGAGCGCTGCGCGAGATCCGCGGGATCGAGCATCAGCGTCCGGGGATCGACGTCGACGAAGACCGGCTGCGCGCCGGCGAGCAGGACGGCGTTCGCGGTCGCGAGGAAGGTGAGCGACGGAACGAGCACCTCGTCGCCGGGCCCGACCCCGAGCGCCTGGAGCGCGATCTGCAGGGCCGAGGTCCCGCTCGACACGGCGACGGCCCGCCGTGCCCCCGTCACCGCACGCAGCCCCGACTCGAAGGCCGCAACCATCGGGCCCTGCGTCAGGCGCGGCGAGGCCAGCACCTTCGAGACGGCCTCGCGGTCCTCGTCCCGGATCTGGTGCTGGCAGTAGGGAATCACGAGGGCTGGCCCAGCGCCGCCATCGATTCGAAGCGGGGCGCCGAATCGGACGCGCGCGGCGAAGCGGGCTCGGCCGCACCGAGCAGCAGCGCCGCGTGCTGGCGCAGCGCCGCGATCGTCATCCACTCCGTGTTCGTGTCGCTGGCGTAGACGAAGCCGTCCGGCACGGAACGTTCGCTGAGTGCGAGCTCGCGGCGGCTGCCGTGATCGGGCTCGATCACGTAATGGCTGCCGAGGTCCTGGGTATTGCGTGCCTCTTCGGCGGTGAGCAGGACCTCGTGGAGCTTCTCGCCCGGCCGCCGCCCGATCTCGTCGATCTGCGCCGTCGGCGCCATCGCCCGCGCGAGGTCCACGACGCGCATGCTCGGGATCTTCGGCACGAAGATCTCGCCCCCGCGCATCTCGCCCGCGACCTGCAGAACGAGATCGACCGCCTGCTCGAGGGAGAGCCAGAAGCGCGTCATGCGTCGATCGGTGATCGTGAGGATCCCCGTCTCCGCCTGCTTCTTGAAGAGCGGGATCACGCTCCCCCGGCTCCCCATGACGTTGCCGTAGCGCACGCACGAGAAGCGGATGTCGCGGGCCCCGGCATAGACGTTGCCGTGGACGAACAGCTTCTCGGCGCAGAGCTTCGTCGCGCCGTAGAGATTGACCGGATTGACCGCCTTGTCGGTCGACAGGGCGATCGTGCGGCGGACGCCCGCATCGATCGCGGCATCGATCACGTTCTGCGAGCCCGCGATGTTCGTCTTCACCGCCTCGGCGGGATTGAACTCGCAGATCGGGACGTGCTTCAACGCGGCCGCATGGACGACGAGGTCGATGTCGTGCATCGCCCGCACGAGCCGCTCCCGGTCGCGCACGTCGCCGATGAAGAAGCGCAGCCGGGGATCGTGGCCGAAGGACTGCGCCATGTCGTATTGCTTGAGCTCGTCGCGGCTGTAGACCCGGACGGTGCAGGCGTCGCGCCCGGCGAGGACGCGACGGACGAACGCCTGGCCGAACGAGCCCGTGCCCCCGGTGATGAGGATCTTGAGCGGACGGCTCGCGCCCACCAGCGACTCTTTTCGTTTGCCCTCGTGCGCGGGCCGCGCTTTCGTCCATCCCATGCGCGACGACATAGCAATCGGGATGCCAACCGGCGGCAAGCGAGCGGCGACCTCAGCTCGAATAGAACGCGGCGCCGCGCCGGCGACGGGGACGATCCTGCCGGGTGGCATTTCAGCCTGAAAGGCCGCGTTTCGCGGCGAGCGCTCCGACTCCGCAGGCGCCCCGACTCAACCGATCGAGAGCGCCTTCTCGCGCGCGGCGTGGGCCGCCTCGCCGACCGCATCCACGATCGAACCGTCGGCCGGTCGCCGCGCGATCTCGGTCCAGGCCTCGTTCAGGGTCGCGAGAATCCCCGACGCGACGTCGAGGGGCGCGACGGTGCCACGCAGGTTCGCCTCGATCAGGCGGTCGGTGACGAAGAAGTAGAGCGAGTCGAGATTGCGGGCGATCTCGCCGCCGCGCTCGAGATCGAGGCTGTGCTGCAGCTCGTTGACGATCGCGAGGGCCTTCGCGATCGCGGTCGCGCGGCCGGCGATGTGGCCCGCCTCCTGGTGCGTGCGCGCGGTCCGGATGAAACGCAGGGCGCCTTCGTACAGTTTGACGATCACCATCTCGGGGGTCGCCGTCCGGATCTCCATCTCGCGATATCGAGCGCCCAAGCCTGCTCCTCGTCCCTTGCCGCCGCGTCGATCGGCAAGGTCGGTCCCGACCTGTAGTCCATCGCAAGGAAGCTCCGGGGCGGGATGGGCCACCCCGGAGCTTCCGTCGTCCTCGCATCCTGCTCCCTTCGGAGCCGATGCCGCCGAGCGACTAGCCGAGCAGGTTCAGGGCCGCCTGCGACGACACGTTCGCCTGCGCGAGCACCGAGATGCCCGCCTGCTGCAGCACCTGGTTCCGCGTCAGCTCCGCCGTTTCACTGGCGAAGTCGACGTCGCGGATCCGGGACTCGGCTGCGGTCGAGTTCTCCTGCGCCACCGCCAGCGATCGGATCGCCGACTCGAGCCGGTTCTGCACCGTACCGAACGTGGCGCGGAGCGAAGCGACCTGCGAGATCGCGCTGTCGAGCACCGCGAGCGCGTTCCGCGCGCCCGAGACCGAGCTCACGCTCGCGGAGTCGGTGCCGAGCGCCGCCGCCTGGGCATTGAGCGAGCTGATCGTGATGCGGTCGTTCGAGGTGTTGTCGATGCCGATCTGGAAGGTGGTGTCGCCACCGCTCGCCAGGATCGTCGTTCCATTGAACTGCGTCACCGCCGCGATGCGATCGATCTCGGCCGTGAGGTCCTGGAACTCCTCGTTGACGGTCGCCCGCTCCTCGTCACCGAGGGTGCCGTTGGCGGCCTGGATCGCGAGCTCACGCTGGCGAATCAGGATGCTCGACACCTCGTTGAGCGCGCCTTCACCGATCTGCAGCAGCGAGATGCCGTCGTTGGCATTGCGCTGGGCCTGCTGGATGCTGCGAATGTCGGCGCGGAAGCGCTCCGAGATCGCGAGACCCGCCGCATCGTCCGCGGCGCGCGTGATGCGCAGACCCGAGGACAACCGCGACAGACTGCGCTGCAGACCGTTGGTCGTACCGACCAGGTTGCGCTGCGCGTTGATCGAGGCCGTATTGGAATTGACTCGAAGACCCATGTGATTCGATCCTCCTTGATGGAAAGCCCACGATTCCTTCATGAGCTCGGAACGAAGGGCGATCCTCGCCCTCCGACGTCTTCCGCACGCGCTTCACGACCCCTCCCGCGAGCGGGCGCATCGCAAAGACCCGAACGAATCGACGTGGCTGCGAGGAGTGCAATGGCAATGCCACTCGGCGTCGACGATCAGCGACGCGCAAGTCCGTACCCGTCGCGCGCAACTGCGATTTCCAAGTCCAGCGCGTCCGAAGATCGGCTGCGAGAATCGGCGCCGGCCGCGGCCGGCGAGCGCGTTTCATTTCGCGATGCAGTCCGCGGCGGATCGCCAGGCTGAACGATCGATCCGCGAGAGCGCTCGCCAGCGGCCGCGGCGCGGCGCGCCATCCGGGAATCGAAATTGCTTTCCGTTCGCGAGACGTCCTTCGAGAGGTCTTCCACGATGTTCGCGCCGCAGACCTGGATCGGGCCGCCCGCCGAGAGCGGACTTCGACCCGCGCCGATCGCCTCCGAATGCGCCGACGGCGACCGCTGCGCCGCGGGCTTCGGCTCGGTCGCCGAGCGTGCCCGGATCCTCGCCTGGCTCGAGGCGGGTCTGCGGCCGGGCCGCCCGGGCCGGCTCGAGCGCGAGTATCCCGCCTGCTTCGGCGCCGCTTCGCGCGCGCTTCCGATCGTCGCGTGGGCGGGAGCGGAGCCCGCGGCGTTCTGCCTGCTGCTTCCGACCCGCTTCGCGCTCGCACGCGGCGCGCTGCGCACCGGGCTGATCTCGCTCGTCTATACCGATGCGCGATTCCGTGGACGGGGCCTCGCGCGACGCGTCGTCGCCCGGGCGCTCGCCGAGGCGCGTGCCGCCCGCATCGGCCTCTGCCTGCTCTGGAGCGAGCCCGCGCTCGGCGACTTCTACTCGTCCCAGGGATTCACCCGAGCCGGCGGCGAGACCCTGCTCGCCTTCGATGCCGAGACGCTCGCGGCCGCCCTCGCCGAGAGCACGGGTCCCGATTTGCAGCGGCCCCGCCCGATCGAGATCGACTCCGCGCGGCCGTCCGACTGGCCTTCGATCGCCGCGCTCCGATCGGACCGCACCTGCCATGCTCCGCTCGCGGGAGATGGGGCCGATTGGCTCGGGATTCCCGATCTCGAGATCCGCGTCGCGCGCCGCGCCCACTCGGTCGTCGGCTTCGCGATGCGGGGGCGTGGGGACGATTTCCCGGGCGTCGTCCATGAATGGGGCGGGGAGCCGGAGGCGGTGCTGCGCTGCTGCGCGACCCTGCTTGTGCCGGGCGACGAGGCCGGTCTCCTGCTGCTCTCGCCGCGCGAGACCTCTGCCCTGACCTGGCGGCTGCGACGGGCCGGCGCCCGTGTCGTCCGCGGACCGCTCGCATGGATGCAGGTCGCCTGTGCCGAGGCGTTCGCGGCGGATCTCGCGTCCGTCGTCCCCGAGCTCTCGGGCATCACGCTCGCGGTGCAGGAGGCCGGCGGCCTCGGCGCGACGCGTCTTCGAGTCGCGAACACGAAGACCGGCCTCGCGTGCGAGCTCGCCGCGGCCGACTGGCTCGAGTCCGTATTCGGTGCGGACGACGCCGGGTCCGGGGCGAATGCGTTTCCCGCGCTTTCCTCGGTATTGCCGCCCGCGGCCGCCGCGAAGCTTCCCCTGCCCTTCTTCGTCTGGGGCCTGGAGTCGATCTGAGCACATGATCTGGATCACCCGCATGGACGGCGAACGACTGCTCCTCAACGACGATCAGGTCCTCTACGTCGAGGCGAATCACGACACGCTGCTCGTGCTCGCGAACGGCGAACGTCTGCGCGTCCTCGAGAGCCCGGAAGAGCTCGTCGACCGGATCGCACGCTGGCGCCAGCGCGCGCTCGGGCTCGCGCTCCTGCACGACGACGAGGCCGGACCGGGATGAGGACCCGCGCGATGGATCGCTTCAGCTTCATGGGCCTCGGCCTCGGCCTGCTCACAGTCTTCGCGACGCAATGGGTCGAAGGCGGCAGTCTCGCGGTCCTCTTCCAGGCGCCCGCCGCAGTCGTCGTCGGGATCGGGACGCTCGCGGCGACTCTGCTCTCGTCGAACGGATCGGACTGGCGCGCCGCCGCGCGCGAGGGCCTGCGCGTGTTCGGCCCGGTCGCCGACCGACGCGAGCTGCTGGTCGCCCGCTTTCGCGACCTCGCGCTGATCGCGCGCAAGGACGGCCTCGTCTCTCTCGACAACTCCCAGCGCGCGCTCCCGACGCTCTTCATGCAGCGCTCGATCCGCCACGTGATCGACGGCTGCGAAGCGGGCCAGCTGCGCGAAGTTCTCGAAGCCGAGCTGCGCGGTCGCTCGGCGTCGAGCCGCGCGGGCGCACAGGTCTTCGAAGTCGCCGGCGGCTACGCGCCGACGATGGGCATCCTCGGCGCGGTGCTCGGCCTCGTCCGCGCGATGGAGTCGCTCGCCGATCCCGAGAAGCTC
>CAZFKD010000262.1:0-6541 GCA_964519695.1 uncultured Spirochaetaceae bacterium | reverse complement strand
CGTCACTGGCCCGTCGGGGATCGGATTCAGGCTCGTCACCAGGGCGCCCCGAAGAAGGAGCGATCCGCCGCATCACGTCGCGCACGAACCCCTTGCGACCCGAGCCCGGTCCCGAATCCGAATCATTTTCGCTCATCGCGTCCTCTCCTGGTTCCTTCGGGCCGCAACTCCATGCGGCGAAGAACTGTCAAAGTGAGCCACGGCTGAAACTAGCTGCAAAGCATGTGCCGGGACGGATGCAGCCGATTTCGGTCCCCCCGGCAGATTCGGAGACGTCTACGAATGCGGGCGGCCTCCCCGGGTCGGCGATGCCGCCCGGCCGGAGATCGCGTCGCCGGACCGAATCCGCCCGGGCAAGGCGTTTCTCGCCATAGGCCCACTCGTGAGAAAAAGGCTTTGAGACCGGGAACTTGAGTGGCGACCGCTGCACCGCAAGACGGCCACCGGACGGCGCATGGCTTCGGCTCGACCTCTTCGGATCAAAGCAAGGGGCGGGGCTGGAGACCCAGGCGATCGTGCTCGTCACGCTCCCCCCAACACAGCCAGATTTACACCGCCATACCGACACAGCGTGACCGACATAGCCGGACCGAGCAGGGCAAGGCCGCCTCCCGGGGCCATGTTATGACCCTCCTGAGCGCTCTCCCCGTGCCCCGTGAACCCGAATCGCAGATCGTCTCGCATGCCCTCGCGTGTCTTCTCCGCGCGTTCTTCCTGCCCGCCTCACCTGTATGCATCTCTCGTGCTCGCCAGGAGGCACGTTCGAACTTGCTCGTCACCCAGCAAGAGGGGAACCGGATCCGTCGGGCGATACGAGGCTGCGATGCGCCCTGAAACTCTTTGGTTTTTAAGTCTTTTTTTCCGTTTTCGAGTTTATCCGTCGCGCTTCACGTGTCAACCGAAGAAAACGGGCAGAGATTCTCCTAAACCCGTGTTTCATAACGACTTCGGCGTTCCATTGGGAACACTCTCGGCCCGATCGGTGCAGATTCGACGAGGTCGATGGGGGAGCTCGTCCGTCCCGCGAGCGGCCGTCCTTCGAGTCCGTACCCCGCTCGATCCCGGTGGTTTCACGACGCACCGCACGCCACTCGAGATTGCATCCCGGCATCGAGGTGGCACGAGGTCCAGGGATCGATCGCCCGGGGTCGACTCGATCGCTGCGTGCGCGATGCAACGCAATGCGCAGCGGGACGGCGCAGTCGAACTCCGGGAACGGACCAGAAACGCCCGATCGCGATCGCCGCGGAGCGCACCCTCAACGCGGATTTGGCTCGGCGTAGTCGATGACCTCCACGCCCGTCGGGATCTTCAGGACGAAAACCTCCGGCTTCGGATCGCGATTCTCTTCGAGGGACTCGAATCGAATGCGGGTCTGGTTCCCGAACAGGTCGGTCACCGAGGTCGCCAGTACGCTCCCGGTCGAACGGTCGGCCACGAGGCCGAGACGTTCGTAGCTCGAGTCTTCGCGCGGTAGCAGATCGAGCGTGACCTGCCTGGCGTCGCAGGCCGTGACGCTGACCTCGAAGGCCTCGAGGATCTTGCCATCGCCGAAGAGGAACTGGAGCGCCGCCCCGGACAGATACCCCTCGGTCACCGCGAGCCGGGTCACCGTCTTCGCATCCAGATCGTGGATCCAGAGCGTCTTGCCATCGCTGACGACGACGCTCGCCTCGGGCGCTGCATAGGTCCAGCGCATCTTGCCCGGCTTCGCGAAGACGACCTTCCCATGGCGAGGCTCGGGGTTCATCAGCGCCTCGCCTTCGAAGGTCGCCGATGTATTCGTCTGCACGAAATCGGCCCGAATGTCGCGAATGCCCTCGTAGCGCGATTGGATCTTCCGGGCGGTTTCGACGGCGAGGCCTGGATCGCAGGCCGGAGCTGTACCGGCCGTTGCTTGTGCGAACACGGGGGCCGCCGACGATGCGAGCAGGACTGCTCCAGCCGCTCCGGCGAGCGCAGCCCCGACTACACGCCACACGGTCCGATCCAAACGCAGAGGAATCAAGCTGACATGCTCCCGATCGATCATTCGATCCCGCTCTGGTCGAGGGTCGGATCCGTAAAGAATCGGATTCCGTCCGGAGCGTCGCGTCCGGTGAGATCCGGAATCAATCGACTTCGCTCCCGGGCGCCGGGAGATGGACCTCCCGCCCCTTCGCCCCGATTTGAGGCCCGATCATTCCGTCTTGTTCCATCTGCTCGATGATTCGCGCCGACCGGTTGTACCCGATCTTCAGACGGCGCTGGACGTAGGAGATCGAAGCGTTGCGTGTCTCGGCGACGATCGATACGGCCTGATCGAACATCTCGTCGACCTCGTCGCCTCGGCTCTCGATCTTCTCCGCCTCGAGGTCGGCCTTGAGCAGATCGTCGTCGAAGACCGGTCGTCCCTGTCCCTTGAGGAACGCGACCAGGTCGTGGACCTCCGTCTCGGTGACGAAGGGTCCATGGATGCGCTGGAGCACCGCCGTCCCGGGCGGGAGGAAGAGCATGTCGCCCATGCCCAGCAGGTCGTCTGCGCCCTTCTGATCGAGAATGGTCCGGCTATCGATGCCCGACGAGACCTGGAACGAGACGCGCGCGGGGAAATTGGCCTTGATGACGCCGGTCAGGACGTCGACGCTCGGCCGCTGCGTCGCGAGCACGAGATGGATTCCCGATGCGCGCGCCATCTGCGCGAGGCGCTGGAGCGACTCCTCGACGTCCTTGGCGGAGGACATCATGAGATCCGCGAGCTCGTCGATGACGACGACGATGTACGGCAGCTCCTGCCATTCGATCTCGTCGCCTTCCGTCTGCCCCGGTCGCGGCTTCAGCTGAAACGATTCTTCCCCGGCGGCGATGCACTTGCGAGCCTTCTCGTTGAACTGATCGATGTTGCGCACACCGGTCGCGCTCATCATCTGATAACGCTCTTCCATCTTGCCCACGACACCCTGCAAGGCCGCCGCTGCGCGCTTCGGGCTCGTCACGACGTCCGCGATCAGATGCGGAATGCCGTCGTAGATCGACAGCTCGAGCATCTTCGGGTCGACCATCAGGAGCTTGAGCTCGTTCGGTGTCGCGCGACAGAGCAGCGAGCAGAGGAAGGCGTTCAGGAAGACGCTCTTGCCCGTGCCCGTCGAACCGGCGACCAGCAGATGCGGCATCTTCGCGAGGTCCGAGGTCACCGAGTTTCCGAAGATGTCCTTGCCCATCGCGACCGTGAGCACGCTGCGGCTCTTCCGGAAGCTCTCCGACTCGAGGAGCTCGCGCAGATAGACCGTCTCTCGCCGGGGATTCGGGACCTCGATGCCGACGACCGATTTGCCCGGCAGCGGCGCGATGATGCGGATCGAGATCGCTCGCAGCGCCATCGTGAGATCGTCGGTGAGCCCGACGATGCGGTTGACCTTGATGCCCGGCGCCGGCTCGTATTCGTACATCGTGATGACGGGCCCGGGATGCACGCGGACGACGCGTCCCTGGACGCCGAAGTCCGCGAGCTTCTTCTCGAGGATCTTCGAATTCATCAGCAGCGAGTCGCGATCATACGACTTCTCACCGTCCGGAGTCGCAGAAAAAATCGTCACGTCGGGGAGTCGGAACGGACCGCTCGGGCCGTCTTCGTTGAATCGGAAGGCTTCCTGCTCGGGCTTCCTCTTCTTCCGTCGCTGCTCGTCGTGGTCGACGATGTCGGGCTCTTCGTTCCCGCGGAGCTTTCGGATGGGGATCGCCCCGGCGACGGGCTCCTCTTCCTCGAGCACCGCGACCGGCTCGTCGCGTTCTTCGGCCTGACGCAGCTCGTCCTCGTACGACAGCTCGGGGCCGCCCCGCCGAACCAGGGTGCGCGCACGGCGCGCGCGCTGCTCGCGGCGGACGAGCAGGGCCGTCATCGATTCGCGGGCACGCCCGACCTCGGCGACCACGGATTCGCGCAGGATCTCGAACCCGCGGCCCATCGCGGAAAGCAGCCGGTCGACGAGCGGCACCAGTTCGTCCGCGGCCCAGAGGATCGACTCGAGCGCCCACGCCCCGATGCGCCCGATCCCACCCAGCGTCGCACCGACCGAGATCCCCGTCATCGAGAAGACACCCACGAAGAACAGCAGGCTCGTCACGACCAGGGCGCCGCCACTGCCGAAGAGCAGCGTCTGCAGGCGCGCCCACTCATCACCGATCCAACCCGGCTCGATCCTGGGCAGCCGGCCCGGCGCGAGCTCGAACAACAGGAACGGGAGCGCCGCTGCCGACGGGATCAAAGCCGCCAGACCGAGCCAGAAGCGGGACAGGACGCGCGGCAGCCCCTGCCCCATCAAGAGACGGCCCCCGAGATAGGCCGTCGACGCGACCACCACGCAGGCACCGCCCCCGAATAACCTCATCAGATGTCCGGCCAGTGTCGCGCCCACCGGGCCAGCTCCGTTGCGGACCTCGACGATTCGACCGATCGGATCGTCCGCGGAATGGGTCGCAAGCGCCAGGATGGAGACCAGCGAGAACGCAATCAGGGCCAATCCGAGGATCTCGGATCCGGGCCCCGCGAGCAGAACCCCGTCATCGGCCTCGGCTTCGGCCGCTCGAGCAGCGCGCGTGGCACGCTTCGAGCGCGACTTGGCGGATGCCCTAGCCATGGGAGAGGGCTCCTCGATCCGCCCCGCCCGGATGACCGCAGACGAACGGGTAACTTCGCCTATGCCGCACGGCATGGGAACTCATCGTATCCACGACGGATGCGCTCGCGATCATGAGCTGCAACGGCATTCCCTCACCCCCCGGAGAGGAGAATCGCGGCAGGATAACGTGCCCCCCCTGCCACGCAAAGGGTTCGAGCCTTCACGCCTTGACGCCCTCGAACCGCGGCGGGACACTCCGATTCGTTCTTCCCCACCCCACCTCCAAACGAGTCCCGATGGAGCGTTCAGCATGGCAGGCGTCAACAAGGCCATTCTCGTCGGCAACCTCGGCCGGGATCCGGAACTTCGCAAGACGCAGAACGGCCAGGCCGTCTGCAACTTCACGCTCGCGACCAGCGAGACCTGGACAGACAAGAATGGAGAACGAGTCGAACGAACCGAGTGGCATCGGATCGTCGCCTGGGGCAAGGTCGGAGAGCTGTGCCATCAGTATCTCGCCAAGGGCCGCACGGTCTATGTCGAGGGCCGCATCCAGACCCGCGAGTGGGAAGACAAGGATGGGCACAAGCGGTACACGACCGAGATCAACGCGACGACCGTGAACTTCCTGGGAACACGCGGCGGCGGTGCAGGCGGAGAATCCGGCGCGGCCGGGTACGCAGAGGCTCCGGCGGGTCGAGGCGCAGACGCGTCTTCTGGCGGCATGAGTGGCGGCATGAGTGGCGGCATGAGTGGCGGCACGAGCACTCCGCCCGTCGACGACGACATCCCCTTCTAGAACTCGGTTTGCGACCCGAAACGGGCCTTGATGGGTTCGTTCGGCGAACCCACGCGCGGCGGAGCTACCTCGACCCGTCCGCGCGCAGGGCTCGGACGATCCGGTCGATCTTCTTCCGGTCGTCGGGATGGAGTTCGTCGAACTCGATGCCCATGCCCGGGGCAGCGCCGACATCGCCGCGCGAGATGCGTACCACGCGTCCGACGGTCTCGACCACCTCGTCGCTTCCAGGCAGGTGGAATTGCATCGAGACCTCGGTCCCGGGCAGATGCGGCTTCTCGGTCTCGATGAAGAGACCGCCTTCGTTGATGTCCCGGGTGAACTCGGAGAAGATCTCGTCCACCGTGCCGTAGTCGATTCGCACGGTGAGCGCGCTGCGCTTCGCACGTCGACGATCGCTGGAGGAAGCATCGTCCGGAGCGGGTTCGCTGGTCGAGCGCATGGACGCGTCGAAGCTGATCTTCGCCATCTAAGGGATCTCCCGCCTCCGTTGGCCGACGCCCAGTGGTGGCGATGATGGGCCGCCGGCCTGTCGACGACGGACCCGGCGGTCGTTGGCTCATCGTCCGAATCCCTGTCGGGTCTTTAGGCATCCGCGTGCCAGCATCGTGAGCTACGCCGAAAATCCCCAGGGGCCGAAGGCCCGACGATCCAGGCCGCCCTTTCCGGCGTCGCAGGACGACGACGGATTCATTCGACGATGAGACCCGCCTCCTGAAAGCTGAAGTAGCCCGCCTCGGCGACGATCACGTGGTCGACCACGCGGATCCCGAGCAGCCGACCCGCGGCGATCAGCCGGTCCGTGACCGAGCGGTCCTCGGCGCTTGGACTCGGATCACCGCTGGGATGGTGGTGTACGAGGAGGAGCGCGGCGGCAGCGTTTCGAATCGCTTCTCGGAAGACCTCCCGCGGATGCACCAGGCTGGCCGTCAGCGTTCCGACGGAGACCTCGTCGACGGCGATCAGGCGGTGGCGCCCATCGAGCTGGAGCGTATGAAACGACTCGCGACGGCTCTCCCGGAAACGCGGCTGGAAATGGCGCTGCACGTCCTGCGGCGAGCGGATCGCCTGTCCCCGAACGAGCGGGGTCGATGCCAATCGACGACCGAGCTCGAAGGCGGCCGCGAGGCTCGCCGACGTCGCC
>CAZFKD010000261.1:1555-6567 GCA_964519695.1 uncultured Spirochaetaceae bacterium | reverse complement strand
GCTTCGCCGAGGAATGTCTCGCCCTCGACGATTTCTGCCTGCCCGTCCCCGACGACATGAGCGACGCCGAAGCCGCCTGCTTCCTGATCCCGGGCCATACGGCCTACATCGCGCTCGTCGCCCGCGCGAAGCTGACGGCCGATGAAACGCTGCTCGTCCTCGCCGGCGCGAGCGGGACCGGCGCCGCCGCGATCCAGATCGGGCGCGCCCTCGGCGCCCGCGTGCTCGCCTCCGTCGGCGATCCGGCGAAGGGCGCGCTCTGCCGCTCGCTCGGTGCCGAGACGATCCTCGACCACCACGCCCCCGACTTCGCGAAGCAGGTCCTCGCCGCGACCGGCGGGCGCGGCGCGAACGTGATCTTCGATCCCGTCGGCGGTGATCTCTTCACGAAGGCGACGCAGTGCATCGCCGGCGAAGGGCGGCTGCTCGCGATCGGCTTCGCGAGCGGGCGCTGGGGGCAGGTCGACATGGCACACGTCGTGACGCACAACTACTCCGTCGTCGGCGTGATTCCCTCCGGCTACGATCGCGCCTTCAAGGAGCGGGCGCAGGCCGTGCTGCTCGAGTGGTGGCGCGCCGGGCGCCTGCGGATCGCCGTCGACGAGCTCGTTCCCTTCGAAGCCCTGCCCGGCGCCCTCGAGCGGCTCGCGGCGAACCAGGTGAAGGGCAAGCTCGCGCTCGC
Organism: uncultured Spirochaetaceae bacterium; assembly: GCA_964519695.1. Lineage (GTDB taxonomy): Bacteria > Myxococcota_A > UBA9160 > UBA9160 > UBA4427 > UBA4427. The sequence continues at coordinate 5,885 of CAZFKD010000261.1, read as the reverse complement.
CGTCGATCCGAAAGCGACTTCGCATGTCTCCGCCCCTGCCGTCTGAGCCCGGCTTCGTGTTCGATCCGCTCTCGCCCGAGTACGACCGCGATCCGTACCCGATCCTCGCGGTCCTGCGCGAGCACGCGCCGGTCTAGATACTGTCAGGCTCCGTGCCGAGCGCCCAGCGCGATCCCGCGGCCTTCTCCGATCCCGACCGCTTCGACATCGGGCGCGAGCCCGTCGACCTCTCGGCCTTCGGCGTCGGCCGGCACTTCTGCATCGGGGCACAGCTCGCGCGGCTCGAACTCGAGATCGCCCACGGTCATGTCGTCGAACGGCTCGCCGGCATCGGGCTCAGCCTCGCCTTCGACGCGATTCCGTATCGCTCGAACCCGGCCGTGCGGGGACCGTCCGCCCGAGCGCTGCGTTTCCGTCCGGGGCCGCGCGTCGGTCAGCCGGCGAACGGGCCGCTCTGAAACCTCGCGACGCGTCGCTCCGCGCCGATCAGGCGACGAAAGTCGTCTGACTGCGCGCGCGCCCGCCCGGCCCGCTGTACGCGAGCCCGTAACCCGGAGCCTCGCCTTTCGCCCAGAGCGGCTCCGCGACCGATCGGATCGCAGCGCGATACTGCGCGACGAGCGCATCCTCGGCGGCGTAGTCGAAGGGATCCTGCAGCACCATCTCCTCGGGCCCGCCCGGCTCGGGCCGGTTCGCGGCGAGCCAGAGCGCCGTGCGCGCGAAGGCTTCGCGCGGCGCGACGACGTCGCGATAGCCGAGCTCGTTCTCGAGCTTCGCGAGGCTCACGATGCGGTGTGTCGTCCAGGGCTGGCCGACGAGCGGCCGCGCCGGCCAGGCGATCTCCCAGGGCATCGAGACGAGCTCCCAGGCGTGGCCGAGCGCATCGGCGAGGATCGCCGCGACCTGCGCGATCGAGAGGACCTCCTGATCGCCGCAGTTGTAGATCTGCCCGGCGGCGGTCTTCGGCTGGTCGACGGCGAGCAGCAGCGCGTGTGCCACGTTCTCGACATAACCGAAATGGGAGAGCGAGAGACCACCGTCCGGAAGAATCAAGAAGGGCCGACGATCGAGGATCCGCCGCACGATCGACCATTCCCGCGGCGCGGGCTGGCGCGGCCCGTAGACCCAGGGGTATCGGAAATGCGTGGCGTCCGGCTGCGCATCGAAGACTCGCTCCTCGGTCGCGCGGATGCGGAAGCCCTTCTCGTCCTCGGCGGGATCGACGACCATCGGCGCGTCTTCGCGCGTGGGCACCGGAAAGCCCGGCGGATCGAAGAGCGGCGCATTCATGTAGCCGCGGTAGCCCGGGAACCCGCCGACCGAGACGAACTGCCCGACCCGCCCGGCGAGGATCTCGGCGTTCCGGCGCAGCCGGCCGTAGGTCACGATCGCGACGTCGAAGGTCCGGCCGGCGAGCACCGCCTCGACCTTCGCGGGATCGTAGGCGTCGGTGTGGATGTGCTCGATCGCCGAGGGCAGCTCCGGCGGCTCGTGGCGCCCGCTGTGGAGGATCGTCGTCTCGAAGCCGCGGGCGACGAGCCCGTTCACGACGAAGGGCCCCGACGGCCCCGCTCCTCCGATCACCAACGCCTTCATGTCGACTCCCCTGCCGCCCCGTGCGCCGCGCCCTGCGCAGGCGCACTCGCCTGCGATACCGTTCGCGATCCAATCCAGATGGAATCCGCCGATGCCGCGCCGAGACGATATCAGAATGACCCGCGACGAGATCCGCGCCTATCTCCGCGAGGGCCACAACATGACCCTCGTGACGAACGGGACGAAGGGCCATCCGCACGCCGTGGCGATGTTCTTCGCTCTCGACGACGACCTCACGATCCGCTTCGCGAGCTACGGCGCGAGCCAGAAGGTCAAGAACATCGAACGCGATCCGAGGGTGACGCTGCTCGTCGAGAGCGGGATCGCGTACCGCGAGCTGCGCGGCGTGATGATCGAGGGCATCGCCCGGATCGAGGCCGATCTCGAGCGAACGGTCGCGACGATGATCGAGGCGAACTCGCGGACCGGCAGCCCGCTTCCCGACCTCGAGCAGATCCCGGACGACGTGAAGAGCCGGATGGTCGCCAAGCGGGTCCTGATCTGCGTCGAGCCGATCCGCTTCGTCTCGTGGGACCATGGCAAGATCCCGAGCAGCAAGATCCCGGACGGCAGGACCCCGGGCGGCAAGCTGCCCTCCGCCCCTGCAGCGCGCTCGGGCATCCGGTGAGGCGGCGCAGCGGGAAGAGGAAGGGAAGCGGGGCGCGGACATGACCGACGTCGAACGACTGCTCGCCTACGAAGAGATCCGGCAGCTGGCTGCGCGCTATTGCGTGTACGCGGATGCCCGGGACCTCGATCGGCTGGTCGAGCTCTTCGTTCCGGACGTGCGCGTAGGCCGCGAGCGGAGCGGCCACGCAGCGCTGAAGGCCGACTTCGACCGCTCGTTCCGGCAGGTCGGCATCACGTTCCTCAACGTCGGGACCCACGTCATCGATCTCGTGGACGCCGACCACGCGACCGGCATCGTCTACGCCCGCGGCGAGATCCAGGACGGCGGCCCCGTGAGCCCGCGCTTCATCGTGCACGCGATCCAGTACCACGACAGCTACGCGCGGCAGGGCGGGCGCTGGCTCTTCGTTCGCCGCAAGCATTTCCTGGTCTACGGGGCCGAGCTCGGCGTCAATCCGCTCTCGCTGCCGCCCGCGAACTGGCCGGCCAGCCAGACGGGCCTCGGCAGCCATCCGCAGGCGCTCGAGACCTGGCAACGATTCTGGGGCAGCGAGCCCTGAGGAGATTCCGACGATGAAGCAGGCCCGCATCCACGGCCCGAACGACGTGCGCCTCGACGAGGTCCCCGATCCCGTCTGCGGCCCCGACGACGCGATCCTCGAGGTCGCGGCCTGCGGCATCTGCGGCAGCGACGTCGGCTATGCGAAGATCGGCGGCATCCAGACGCGCGCCGACGCGCCCTTCCCGATCGGACACGAGCTCGCCGGCGTCGTCGCGGAGATCGGGCAGAACGTGCGCGGCGTGAAGGTCGGCGCGCGCGTCGCGCTCCATCCCGGCGCTGCGGGCTTCGGGCTCGGCAACGGCGGGCCCGAGGGCGGCTTCACGAAGCGCTTGCTCGTCCGCGGTGCGGCCCAGGCCGAGAGCCTCTTCCCCATTCCCGACTCGATGACCTTCGAGCAGGCCGCCCTCGCCGAGCCCCTCGGCGTCGGCATGCACGCCGTCGATCAGGCGAACGTACGGCCCGGCGACAAAGTCGCGATCCTCGGCGCCGGCGCGATCGGGCTCTCCGCGGCGGTGACGCTGCTCGACCGCGGCATCGAGGACGTCTGCGTCGTCGATCTCTCGGCGGCCCGCCTCGAGGTCGCGAAGAAGCTCGGCGTGCCGCATGTCGTCGAGTCGCGAACGGCCGACCTCTGGGAGGCGCTCGGCGAAATCCACGGCCGGCAATCCTTCTACGGCAGCCCGCTCGTCGGCACGAACGTCTTCATCGAGGCGACGGGCTCGGGCGCGCTGCTCGAGCAGGTCGTCGCCCGCTGCGCCCCGGCGACCCGCGTCTCGGTCGTCGCGCTCCATCGAAAGCCCGTCTCGATCGACTTCATGACGGTGCTCATGAAGCAGATGACGCTCGTCGGCGCGATGGAGTATCCCGAGCGCTACGAAGAAATGCTCGAGCTGATCGAGCGCCGGGATCCGAGCGCGATGATCACCCATCGCTTCGCCCTCGACGATTTCGTCGAGGCGTTCGCGATCGCCTCCGCGCCGGATGCCGGCGCGAAGGTCATGATCGAGATGCGCTGACGCGGCGGTGACCCGAGCTCCGATGCTGCGTTCGCCGCTCTTGCATTTCCTGCTGATCGGCGCGCTCGGCTTCGCCGCCCGCGACCGGATCGGCGAGCTGGCCCGGGCGGCGAATACGAAGCCTCCGGTGGTCACGATCGATGCCGACCGCATCGACGGCCTCCGCCGCGGCTGGCAGGCCGAGATGAGGCGCGCGCCGACGAGCGGCGAGCTCGAAGCGCTGATCGGGAACGAGGTCGACGACGAGCTCCTCTACCGCGAGGCTCTCGCGCGAGGCCTCGATGAAGACGATCCGGAGATCGCGCTGCGCCTCGTCCAGAAGATGAGCTTCCTCGAGGCCGCCGCGCCGGACGCCGATCCGGCCGCGCTCGTCCGGCAGGCGCGCGCACTGGGCCTCGAGCGGGACGACGTGGTCGTCCGGCGACTGCTCGTCCAGAAGCTCCGCCTCGCGGCGACGGCGCTCGCGCCGGACGAACGCCCGTCGGAAGCCGATCTCGCCCGGGCCCATTCGGAGCGAAGCGCGTCG
>CAZFKD010000261.1:0-1545 GCA_964519695.1 uncultured Spirochaetaceae bacterium | reverse complement strand
AACGGCGCAGCCTCGTCCACGTCTTCGCGAGCCGCGACCGCCGCGGCGATCGGGCGGAGGCCGACGCCGCGGCCCTGCGCGAACGAATCGTGCGCGAGGCGATCCCGCCCGTGCTCGCGCTCCGGCAGGGCGACGCGTTCCCCCTCGGCCTTCGGCTCGATCCCCAGACCCGGGACGAGCTCGCGCGGAGCTTCGGCGAGCGCTTCGCGCGCGTGGTCTTCGCCGAGGCGCCGGGTCGCTGGTCCCATCCGATCGAATCGGTCTACGGGGTCCATCTCGTCCGCGTCGAGCGGGTCCTGCCGGGCGCGATCGCGTCGCTCGAGACGGTGCGGACGCCGCTCCAGCGCGCGCTCGAAGAGCAGGCGCGCGATCGCAAGCTCGCGGCCCTTCTCGCCGAGCTGCGGACACGCTACGAAGTCGCCGTTGCCCGGCCCGGGCAGGAGCGAAAATGAATCGTCCGCTGAAAATCGCGCTCGCGCTCGCCGTCGCCTTCGTGGCGCTGGTGTCGGTGGCGAACCCCCGAAAGGCGCAAGCGCATCCGCTCGCCCCGGCGCTGCTCGAGCTGCGCGAGGAGGCGTCGGGCCGCGTCGCGGTGACCTGGAAGCGCTCGGCGCTGCGCGTTCCCGGCAGCGACCTCCAGCCCATCCTTCCGGAGCAGTGCCCGGCCGACGGCCCCCCGCGCGTCGAAGAGCAGGGCACGGCGATGCTCGCCTTCTGGTCGATCGACTGCGGCGAGCAGGGGCTCGTCGGACAGCCTCTGCGGATCGACGATCGCGGACCCGCGCGGATCGATACGCTCGTACGGATCGAGCTCGCCGACGGCCGCCAGATCCAGCGGGTGCTACGCCGCAGCGAGCCCGAGATGGTCGTGCCCGAGCGGGCGACGCGCTTCGGTGTCTTCCGCGACTATCTCACGATCGGCTTCGAGCACATCCTGACGGGCGCCGACCATCTGCTCTTCGTCTTCGGCCTCTTCCTGCTCTGCAGCGGAATCGTCCCCCTCGCCAAGACCGTCACGGCCTTCACCGTCGGCCATTCGATCACCCTCTCCCTCGCCGCCCTCGGCTACGCGCGCCTGCCCTCGGGCCCGATCGAGGTCCTGATCGCCGCGAGCGTGCTCGCGCTGGCCGTCGACCTCGCCCGCGACGAGGCGAAGCCGACCTGGATGCGCCGCTTCCCCTGGCCGATGGCGCTCGTCTTCGGCCTGCTCCATGGCCTCGGCTTCGCGGGCGCCCTGCGCGAGGTCGGCCTGCCGGACGGCGAGATCCCGATGGCGCTCTTCTCGTTCAACGTCGGGATCGAGGTCGGGCAGCTCGCCTTCGTCGCAGTGCTGCTGGCAGTGATGCCGCTGGTGCGGCGGATTCCGCTGCCGCAGCCCGCCATGGCGACGCTGCCGCGCCGGCTCGCGGTCTACGCGATGGGCTCGCTCGCCGCCTTCTGGACGATCGAGCGGGGCGCGTCGCTGCTGTCCTCCTGAGCGGCGCGCGCCGTCGGCGGGCTCCGTCGGCTCCGTCGGCTCCGTAGACAAGAGTCCGCCCGAACGGC
>CAZFKD010000260.1:0-6569 GCA_964519695.1 uncultured Spirochaetaceae bacterium | reverse complement strand
CGGGTGAAGAGACCGTCGTCTTCGAGGCGCAGGAGGGCGTCGGCTGGGGCCACAATACGGCGCCCGCGAGCGAGGAAGCGCCGGACGACGACGTCGTCACTTCGATTCCCGCGGCCGGTTCGAGCTTCTTCGCGCCGAACGGAACGACCCAGGTGACCTGGGTGATGTTCCGTCCCGACGGCGTCCCCGTCGCGATCGACAACGGCTGCAATGCCGGACGACTCGGGACCGGCGGCGGGACGATCTATCTCTGGACGGAGAATCGGGATTATGCCGTGACGCTCGCGCCGCTGGGCGGCGTGCGCGTTCACGTCTGGAATCCCGGCGCGGGGGCATGGACCTCATGAGCAGGCGGAGCTTCGAAGGCGCGTCGGGATCGGCCCGGCGCACGGCGGGCATGACGCTCGTCGAGATCATGGTGTCGCTCGTGGTGCTGGCCTTCGGTCTGCTCGGCGTCGCGGCGCTGCAGGTCCGCGCGATCACCGAGAGCAGCGGGGGTCAGCATCTCTCGACCGCGAGTGCGCTCGCGCGCAACCGGGTCGAAGAGCTCTCGCGGCTCGCCTGGGATGCCGCGGTCCTCGCCGACTCGGGCGGGAACTGGGGCGGGGACGAAGTGCTCCCGGTCGCCGACGAGGTCTTCACCCGGTCCGAACGCGTCAGCAACGACGTCGCGGCTCCGGACACCCAGGTGAAGGCGATCGAGGTGCGCGTGACCTGGTCCGACGAGAAGCGCCAGAACCGGTCGGTCGTGCTCTCGAGCGCGCGGCTGCGGGAGGTCGACGAATGAGCGCCCGGGTCGACTCCTCTCGCAGCGCCTCACGCAGCGCCCGTGCCTCGGTCGGCATTCCGGATGCCAGCGTCCGCCGGACCGGCTTCACCCTGCTCGAGCTGATGATCAGCGTCTCGATCCTCTCGGTCGTCGTGCTCGGCGTCTTCGAGAGCCTGACGCGCCAGCACCGCACCTCGATCGTCACCGAGAGCGTCGTCGAGGTCCAGAACAACGTCCGCGCGATCGCCTCGCTGATCGAGCGCGAGATCCGCATGGCGGGCTTCATGGTCCCCGATGCGGTCGCGGTCTGCGGCATCGACTCGACGATCGGTGGCGACGAGCTCTACGTCTCGGAGACCGAACCGATCGTCCCGGACGAAGCGCAGGCGGGAGACATGGGGGCGCGTCGCGCGTCCGGCTCCGGTGTCTGGGCCAACCCGGCAGTGGGCGCGGCATTCACTCTCGATCTCGACCCGTCGACGAGCGACCTCGACGGTGACGGCACGCTCTTCTACGACAACGACGGCAACGGCATCGCGGAAGCCGACTTCCGCGTCGGCGGTGGCTTCATCCTGGCCGACATCGCGAACCCGCATCGCGGAACGATCTGCGGCCGGGTGACCGCCGCATCGACGACCCAGCTGACGCTGGTTCCGATGGCGGGCGCCCTCGTCGTCCCCCTCGTGGCGAGCGACGCCGAGGAAGAGATCGTGGTCGTCCCGGCCGCGCGCTATGCGCTGAACACTGCGAGCGGAACGATCCGCTTCGAGCGCAACGGCGAGCTGCTCGCCCAGGGCGTCGACGACTTCCAGGTCTCCTACTTCTTCGACGTGGACGACGACGGCGTCGTCGACTCGGCGGTGGCAGAGGAGCCCGGCAGCAAGAACGGGAACGCCTACGACCCGGCCAATTGGAACAACGAGACGCTCAAGGAGGTCCGCTTCTCGATCGTCGTACGCACGCGTTCCGAGGACCTCGAGTTCTCGGACGGCAACTTCGTCGCGCTCGAGAACCGGACGGCACCTGGGGGCGGCAGCGATGGATTCCGGCGGCGCGTGGTCGTGGGCTCGGTCCGGCCGCGCAACGTCGGCAACGCGGGGAGCATCTGATGACGAGCGAACGCGCGCGATCCCTTCGGCCGAAGTCGGTGAGCCGGCGACGGGAGCAGGGCATGGCCCTGATGCTCTCGATCCTGCTCCTCATCACCGTTTCGGCGCTGGCCCTCTCGACGATGCAGACCGCTGCCTCGGACGGGACCGTCGCCGGCTTCCAGAATCAGGAGACGATGGCCTTCTACGCGGCCGAGGCGGCGATCGCCGAGGCGCGCAACGTCGTCCGCCAGATGGGCGAGCGGAGCCAGGTGCCCCAGTACCCGGCGGACTTCCCGAGCCAGGCCAATCCCGTCGCGCTCTCGACCTCGGCCGACTACGCGATGGGTGAACAGCCGGTCTACTACGCCGACCCGGATCCGCCGGTGCCGATCGGGTACATCGGCGAGGGCCGGCAGTGCACCGAGGGCTGCAACATGAACATCGGCGGCACCAAGTACAACCACACGAAATGGCAGATCAACGTGATCGGCGAGTCACCGTCCGGCGATCAGAAGCGCCTCGAGGTCGTCGCGACCCGGCTGTTGGCGGTCGGATACTGAGCGCTCTCCGCGCCTTGAGTGTCGCGGGCTAGCTCGCGGCGCACGAACTCGATGAAGAATGAGGACGCCTCTGCGGATGCGCCCTCGGAGGACGAGAAGATGATCCAGTTCCAGCCCCGATCCATTCGGAAGACGCTCGCGCTCTCCGCGCTCGCCGCGACCCTGCCGCTCGCGAGCCAGGCGGGCGACGAGGACATCTTCTCGGCGAACGTACCTCCGAACGTGCTGCTGATGATCGACAACTCGGGCTCGATGAACGCGATCATGGAGCACCCGTCCTTCGACCACGCGTCGTTCACCTATACCTGCGACATCATGCCGGCAACCGGCTCGGGGACCATTACGTTGAACGACGAGCTCGGGCGGGGGACCCGGCAAAGGTGCGCCGCCGCGGGCTGTCGCTTCGAAGTCCACTCCTCCGATCCGGGCTGGACGGCGACGCCCGATACGACCGACCATCCCCGGAACGGCTGGATCGAGCGGCGCTTCTGCGGCCAGACCCGCCGGCTCTACACGGACGGCATCAACGAGGATTTCGGCAACCGGACCTGGTATTTCTCCGAGTACGCCGAGTGGCTCTTCAGCCTGGACGATGACGACGAAGACACGCTGATTGGCCCGCCCGGGGCGCAAATGGTCCCAGAAGACATCCTGGCCGAGATCGACGTCGCGGCCAACGGCACGAACTACATCACGGGCGAGACCTTCGGCAAGTACCAGATCACCCGCATCACGGCCGCCCGCGACATCGCCCGGGACGTGATCTACCAGACCAACAGCGATTGCCCCGCCTTTGCCGGCGACTGCGGCGTCTACGAGGACCGCGTCCGATTCGGCCTCGCGAAGTTTCAGGCCGCGTCCCATGGCGGGTTCGTCGCCGCGGAGATCGCGCCCTACAGCACGAACCGCATCGCGCTGCAGAACGCGATCAACGTGCTCGACGCCGAGACCGCGACTCCCCTCGGAGAGACACTCTTCAAGCTCTACACCTACTTCATGTCGCGCAACACGACGCAAATCCCGTACGGTCGAAACGGTACGACGAAATTCCCCGCCTATACCTACCGGATGTCGGACGGTGCGCACACGACGACGACCTCCCAAATCGCCAACGATCCGGTCACGGAGGCCTGCCAGAAGAACTTCATCATCATGGTGACCGACGGCGAGCCGACGAGCGACACGTTCAATCTTTCGGGGACGAACACGAACGGCTTCAGCGATTTCATGAGTCTGATCGGCGACTACGCTCCGGATGCGGTCGGTGATCTCGACATCGGGACGGACGCGACGCCCGAAGTCGGGAGTCCGCCCTGGGGCTCGGCGACCGGCGCGGGCTGGCTCGACGACATCGCTCTCTTCATGCAGGAGAACGATTGCCGCCTCGACCACGACGGCACCCAGCTCGTCGATGTCTACACGGTCGGCTTCTCGACCGCCGAGCCCGCGAATACCCTGCTGCGCAAGACGGCGGCCAACGGCAACGGGCTCTTTTTCACGGGCAACCAGGCCGAGGCCCTGACCCAGGCGCTCGTCAGCGCGATCCAGGACATCATCTCGAAGGCCCAGGGCTTCTCTGCCGCGACCGTGCCGGCGGCGCGCACCGCGGATGGCGGGCAGCTCTATACGACGCTGTTCCAGCCGACCAACGCGCGGCCCTTCTGGCCGGGTCTGATTCGCAGCTACGAGATCACCAGGTCCGGCGAGATCCTCGACGCCAACGGAAATTGTGCGCTCGAAAACCTGGCTGATCCGTCGTTCTGCACCCAGGGGACCTTCAAGTCCGAAGCGACCGCGCCGCCGTTCTGGAACGCCTCGAAGGAGATGCCGGACGCGAACGACCGCAACCTGCAGATCTCGCTGACCGGGGAGGCGGGGGGCGTCGGGGTCTTCGATCTATCGATCGACGAAAATGATCTAGGTGGTGCGCTCGGGACGATCTCCATGTACCCCCCGTCGGCGAACGTGACGTCCGACTCCGATCTGGAGAAGGCGCTCGTCGCCTTCCTCGCGGGCTGCGAATGGGGCACGGGCATGAGCTCGAGCGGCTCCGACAAGTTCGCGGGCTGTGTCGAGCGGACCCAGGTCGTCAATGGCTTGACCCAGTCGGACAAGCTGGGCGACATCTTCCATTCGAACCCCGTCGTGGTCGGGCCGCCGAGCGCATTCATCCCGGAGTTCTCCTATCTGGCCTTCGCGACCGATCCCGATCTCATCCATCGCGATCGCGTGATCATCGCGGGTGCAAACGACGGCTTCCTGCACGGCTTCAACGCGGGCGAATGGGTCGCCTTGCCGGCGCCCGCGCGCTTCGACGAAGGCACGGGCGAAGAGGTATTCGGCTTCATGCCCTGGGGCGCGCGCTCGAAGGTCATGAACCTCGCGAAGGACGACGCGACGCTGCATCCGCTGACGGTCGACGGCTCGCCGTCGGTCGCGGACGTCTGGATCGACTCCGATTCGAATCCGACGAATGCGAAGAGCGCCGACGAGTGGAAGACCGTCCTCGTGACGGGCCTGCGGGAAGGTGGCGAGCACTATCTCGCCCTCGACGTGACCGACCCGGCTTCATCGGGCTATCCGCAGTACATGTGGGAGTTCCCGGAGGAGGGGGATACGGGCTGGCGCGCATACGTCGGCCAGACCTGGTCGCAGCCGGTCATCACACGGGTCCGGCTCGAGAACGGATCGGGCGATCTGGTCGAGAAATGGGTGGCGGTGGTCGGCTTCGGCTACGACCCGACGAGCGACCCGAACCATGCGGCGCTCTACGATGCGGCGAGTCTCAAGGGACGCGGCGTCGCGATGCTCGACATCGAGACGGGCGAGCCGATCGCGGTCCGGAAGTTCGGCGCCGGAACGGGCGACGTCCCGGACATGCTCTACGCGATTCCGTCGAGCCCGGGCGTGCTCGATTACGACCAGGACGGCTTCGCCGACCTGATCTACATCGGCGACCTCGGCGGCAACGTCTGGAAGTGGGTCATCCGCGCGCGCGGCATCGATGCGCCGAGCGCCTCGAACCTCCATCAGCCGGACTGGCCGTTCCGGAAGTTCTTCTCGGACGACCCGTCGCGGTCGTCGGGGCATGCGCGGAGCTTCTACTTCGCGCCGGCGGCCACGCTCGTGAACGGCATCCTCCATCTCGGCATCGGCTCGGGCGAGCGCTCGGACCTCAATTGTTCGAGCACGCTGCGGGGCTGCACGCTCCTCAATCGCTACTACGTCCTGAAGGACAGGGACATCCGGGATTTCGGGACGCCTACGACGATCGATGGGCGGGCAGAGCCGACGGGCGAACTCACGGATGTCACGCCGTTCGAGGACAGCTGCCCCGCCGTCATGCCGAGGGGCTTCTACTTCGAGGTCGCCGACGGCGAGAAATTCGTGACGAACAGCGAGGTCTTCAACGCCTTCTTCTTCGCCTCGACGTTCACGCCGGATCTCGCGAACGTCTGCGAGCCTTCCGGCCTCTCGGCGCTCTATGGATTCCTCGCGAAATGCGGCCAGGGATTCTTCGGGCCGCCGAGCCCGTCGAGCCCGATCGCCGGCATCGATCGTTCTCTCGACCTCGGCAAGGGCATGCCGACCGACGCGCGGCTCTCGATCGCGCCCGGAAGCGGAGGCAACCGACTGATCATCTCGAAGCAGGACGGCGAGCTGATCAACATCGACAGCGGCAACGCCGATTCGGAGCACGGCACGCTCTACTGGCGCGAGATCGACTAGCGAGCGGCGAGCCGGCGAGCGCGATCCGGGCCGGGGCGTGCGATACGCCCCGGCCTCGCGTTCGACAGGGGGGGGATATGGGATCGCAAGGGCATCGGACAGGGACGCGGGTCTCCCGGCGCATTGGACTGGTCTTGTGGCTTTGCGGCGCGGCGCTCGGCTGCGGCTCCGAGGAGGCGGGTCGGGAGCGCGTCGCGTCGATGGTCGCGCCCACGGCGGAGGAGCAGGGCGCGTCGGTCGCCAACGGTCCGCCCCGCATCGGATCGATCTCGCTCGATCCGTCTCGACCCGTGGCCGGCGCCCGGATTCGCGCGAGGGCCCGCCTCGAGAACGCGGGCGGACGCAAAGGCGACGTCGACTATCGCTGGCAAACGTCGAGCGGCCGCGCGCTCGGTCGGGGCCCCGATCTCGATACGGCGG
>CAZFKD010000259.1:5927-6571 GCA_964519695.1 uncultured Spirochaetaceae bacterium | reverse complement strand
ATCGGGATCGAGTTCGCGAGCTTCTATCGCGACCTCGGCTCGCAGGTGACGGTCGTCGAGGCGCTGCCCCGCATCCTGCCGGTCGAGGACGAGGAGATCTCGAGCCTGGCCCACAAACAGTTCGTGAAGCAGGGCATCGAGATCCACGTGGGCGCGACGGTCGCCTCCCTCGGGAAGGGCGACGGCACCGTCACCGCGACGCTGCAGAGCGAGAGCGGTGAAGCGAAGACGGCGGTCTTCGATCGCGTGATCCTCGCGGTGGGCATCGTCGGGAACGTCGAAGGACTCGGGCTCGAAAACACGAAGGTCGTCGTCGACCGCAGCCATGTCGTCACGAACGAATGGACCGAGACGGGCGAGCCCGGCGTCTACGCGATCGGCGACGTCGCCGGCGCGCCCTGGCTCGCCCACAAGGCGACGCACGAAGGTGTTCTCTGCGCCGAGCGCATCGCCGGCACCGCGGGCCTGCATCCGATGAAGCGCGAGCGGATCCCGGGCTGCACCTACTGCCGCCCGCAGATCGCGAGCGTCGGCCTCACGGAAGCGGCCGCGAAGGCCCAGGGTCGCGAGCTGCGCGTCGGCCGATTTCCCTACGTCGGCAACGGCAAGGCGATCGTCCTCGGCGAGACCGAGGGGCTCGTCAA
>CAZFKD010000259.1:3863-5917 GCA_964519695.1 uncultured Spirochaetaceae bacterium | reverse complement strand
GACGCGAAGACCGGCGAGTTGCTCGGCGCGCACATGATCGGGGCGGAGGTCACGGAGCTGATCCAGGGCTTCGTGATCGCCATGAACCTCGAGACGACCGAGGCGGAGTTGATGCACAGCATCTTCCCGCATCCGACCCTTTCCGAGATGATGCACGAGTCGACGCTCGATGCGTTCGGGCGCGCCATCCACATCTGAATCCGAGTCCATCGCAGGCCGAGATCGAGAGGAGGGCGGATTGAGCGAGCGGGAAGCAAAGGCGCGGACGTCGGACGGGCTCGGAAGCGCGAGCGGGCTGCTGCAGATCGAGCGGCCCGGGGCGAGCGCTGCGAGCGAGCTTCCGCGGCCGCCCTGGCTGCGGGTCCGGCTCTCGGCGAATCCCGAGGTCGAGAACACACGTGCGCTGATGCGTCGCCTCCGCTTGAATACGGTCTGCGAGGAGGCGGCCTGTCCGAACCTCTCGGAATGCTGGTCGGAGCGGCACGCGACGGTGATGATCCTCGGCTCGGTGTGCACGCGTGCCTGCGCGTTCTGCAACGTCGCGACGGGACTGCCCGACGCGGTCGATCCGAACGAGCCGGCGCATCTCGCGAGCGCCGTCGCGGAGCTCGCGCTGGGGCACGTCGTGATCACGTCGGTGGACCGCGACGACTTGCCGGAGGGCGGCGCGACGCAGTTCGCCCGCTCGATCGAGGCGATTCGAGCGGCTTCGCCGGCGGTCACGATCGAGGTCCTGACGCCGGATTTCCGGCGCAAGCCGGCAGCGCTCGGCATCGTGCTCGCCGCGTCGCCCGACGTCTACAACCACAACCTCGAGACCGTGCCGCGGCTCTATCGCCGGATCCGTCCGGGCGCCGACTATCGACATTCGCTGGCGCTGCTCGCGGAGGCCAGACGGCTGCGGCCCGAGGTCTTCACGAAGAGCGGGATCATGGTCGGCCTCGGCGAGCGGGAGGACGAGGTGCTCGAGGTCATGGACGACCTGCGCGAGGCGGACGTCGACTTCCTCACGATCGGGCAGTATCTGCGCCCGACGCCGAGCCACGCCCGCGTCGAACGCTACGTGCCGCCCGACGAGTTCGAGCGGATGGCGGAGGCTGCGCGGGCGCGCGGTTTCCTGCTCGTCTCGTCTTCGCCGCTGACGCGCTCTTCCTACCATGCGGATGCGGATTTCCGCCGCCTGCGCGAGGCTCGCGCCCGCATGCGTTCGGATTAGGCCCTCGCGTCGAGGGTCTCGACGGGCTGGCGGCGCAGGTCCTCCGGGCTCGTCGGCGCCAGTCCGGCTTCGCTCGCGCGTTTCTGGCAGGCGATGTAGATCGCCTGCTCCGAGAGGCGCCGGCGCTCGAACCGGCCTCCCTTGTTGATCGGGTAGAAGAGCGGGCCGGGCTCGCGTCCGCGGATCAGGATCCAGCGATCGAGGGCATGGCGTCCCGGCGACTCGACCGCGAGCCGCCGCGTCGCGTCCTTCGATTCCCGGCCGGGCGGCCGGATGCGGAGCGTCCCGGCTGCGGCGTCATAGTCGGCGAGATCGAGGGCGACGGCCTCGGCCCGCCGCAGGCAGGGGCTCCGCAGGAGCGAGAGCAGCGCCGCGTCCCGCGCCCCCGACGGCTTGTCGTCGTCGATGCAGACGCGAAGGAGCTGCACGAAGTCCTCGTCGCGAAGGCCCGCGGTCCGGCGCGGGGACTCGCCGCGCACCGGCGGCAGGTCGGTCACGCGCCGGAACGTCTCTTCCGAGATCGATCCCCGCAGCCAGCATTGTCGGAGGACGCCGCGCAGCGCCGCCATGTGTTTGTTCGCCGTCGCCGGGGCGAGCGTCGCCCCGAGCCGCGTGCGGAGTGCGGCGGTGTGTTCGAGCGTGAGCAGATGCCAGGGGAGGTCGTTCGGCCCGCAGCGACCCTCCGAAGCCCAGTCGGCGAGCTTGTCGAGCGCCTCGCGCATCGTCCGGCGGGAGCCCGGGCCGAGCTGCGCGAGGTAGGCGGTCGCCGGATCCGGGCGATCCGAGGCGGTCGGTGCTTCGGGCCCGGTCTTCGCGATCGGGCGCCGCTTCCACCCCT
>CAZFKD010000259.1:462-3853 GCA_964519695.1 uncultured Spirochaetaceae bacterium | reverse complement strand
GCTCGTCGCCTGCCATCCGCTTCTCCTGCCCGATCCCGCATGCCGGGAGGGCGATCGAAAGCAGGGTGGGGGAGGAGACTGCGGGGGGCTATCGGTGAAAGGCTGGACGCGGGGCTCGAAAAGCGCTGGGCCGATCGGGCAGGCCGCTGCGGTTGCGGGCCTACTCGGAGTCCTCGCTCGCGCCGCTCGCCGTCTTCAGGGCGCTGTGCTCGCGGTACCAGTCGATCGTCTGGGCGGCCTGTCGACGTTCGCGAGCCAGGAACTGCTCGACGGCGCCGGCGAGGCGCGGGTCGGCCAGGAAGTGGGCCGAGCAGGTCGGTGTCGCGTCGAAGCCGCGCAGCTGCTTGTACTCGCCGCCGGCGCCCGGCTCGAAGCGCGCGAGCCCGCGCTCGATGCAGTGCTCGATGGCGGCGTAGTAGCAGACGTTGAAATGGAGGTGGCGAACCATGCGCGTCGCGCCCCAGTAGCGGCCGTAGAGCGCGCCCGCCTTCTCGACGTTGAACGTGCCGGCGATGCGCTCGCCGCCCTGCGAGGCGACGACGAAGACGAGCCGATGGCGGAATCGCTCGATCAGGAGCTCGAACGCGCGCTGGTTCAGATACTGCCGGCCATAGGAATGCGCGCGCACCGTCGTCCGATAGAACGTGTACATGGGCGCCAGCAGCTCCGAGCCGATGGCATCCCCCGCGATCGTCTCGATCACGACACCCTGCTCCGCCATCTCGCGCCGTTCGCGGCGGATCTGGTTGCGCCGCTTGCTCCGGAAGGCCCCGAGATAGTCTTCGAAGTCGCGGTAGTCGGCGTTGCGCCAGTGGTACTGCAGCCCGATCCGCGTGTGGAACCCTTGGGCTGCGAGGGCCTCGGCTTCCTCGGGCAGGCAGAAATTGACGTGGACGCCCGAGAGCCCGTTGCCCTCGCAGATCGTCTTCAGGGCCTCGCCGAGCTGGCGGGTCCAGCGATCACGATCTTCGCCCGGACGGACGAGGAAGCGCGCGCCGGAGACGGGCGAGAAGGGAACGCCGACGAGCAGCTTCGGGTAGTACTCGAGTCCGGCGCGGTGGGCGGCGTCGGCCCAGGCGAAATCGAAGACGAACTCGCCCTCGCTGTTCGTCTTCACGTAGAGCGGGCAGGCGGCGACGATGCGGCCGTTCGCCCGGGCGACGAGCGGGCGGGCGGACCAGCCCGAGCCCTCGTCGAGGGTGCCGGCCTCTTCGAGGGAAGCGAGGAACTCCCATTCGAGGAAGGGCGATGCATCGCCGACGAGTTCGTTCCACTGCTTCGCGTCGAGGGCGGCGATGCCGTCTTCGAGCGCGATCGTGACGGCGGATTCGGTGGGCGGGGGCATGCAAGCGCAGTGTAGCCAGCGGATCGGGGCGCGACGGGGCCGTCGGCTGCGACGCGTGAGATCCGCCGGCTATGCTCGTCGCGATGCGAGCAGCCGAAAGGTCGGAGCACGAAGAGCGGGCCACGCGGGCGCCGGAGGAGTGGCCGTCGGGCCGCCGTCCGGTTGGTATCGATCCGGGCGCGTCGCCGAGGGCCGCCGATCCGCCGGGGCGGGAAGGGCCGCCCGGGAAGCCGCCGGCCCGCCCGCCTGCGAATCCGGAGCGCGAGGCCGATCGCGGCCTCGCGACGAAGCAGCGCCCGAAGGCCGATCGACCGCCGCGCTTCAAGGTGATCCTCTACAACGACGATTACACGCCCATGGAGTTCGTCGTGCAGGTGCTCGAGAAGATCTTCGGCAAGAGCCCGTCGGCGGCGACGCAGATCATGCTGCAGATCCACCGGAGCGGAATGGGGATCGCCGGGGTCTACGTGCTCGAGGTCGCCGAGACGAAATCGGCGATGGTGCATCGGATGGCCGAGGAGCGGGGCTACCCGCTGCGTTCCGGCGTGGAGAAGGAATGAGCTCGATCGGTCGTGATCTCCAGCTGACACTCCAGGCGGCCCACCGCGAGGCCGTGGTCCGTCGCCATGCCTACCTGACGGTCGAGCATCTGCTCTACGCGCTGCTCCACCACGAGGACGGTGCGCGCATCCTGCGCCACTCGGGCGCCGACGTCGGACGCCTGCGCGCCGAGCTCGAGAAGTTCTTCGACGAGGATCTCGAGCGCGTGCCCGGCGACGATCCGGTCGACACGCTCCAGACCCTCGCGTTCCACCGCGTGATCCAGCACGCGATCGACCATACGGCCCGCTCTGAGAAAGACGAGGTCGAGATCGGCGACCTGCTCGCCGCGATCTTCCAGGAGCCCGACGCCCATTCGATGACGCTGCTGCGGGCCCAGGGCGTCTCGCGCCTCGATCTGCTCCGCTACATCAGCCACGGCGAATCGAAGCTCGGCGGCGGCGAATCCGCGGGCGCGGAGGTCGGCGGCTCGCCGATCCTCGGCGGCGAGGACCAGGAGGGCGTGCCCGCCGATCCGCTCGCGGCCTTCGCGACGAACCTCACCGAGCGCGCCGCCGAGGGCAAGCTCGATCCCCTGATCGGCCGCAGCGCGGAGCTCGACCGCGCGGTCCACATCCTCGCGCGGCGCCGCAAGAACAATCCGATCTTCGTCGGCGAGACGGGCGTCGGGAAGACTGCGCTCGCCGAAGGCCTCGCGCTCCGCATCCACGAAGGCCGGGTGCCCGAAGATCTCGCCGGCACCGAGATCTATTCCCTCGATCTCGGCGCGCTGCTGGCCGGCACGCGCTACCGCGGCGATTTCGAGGCCCGCTTCAAGGCCCTGCTCGGCGCGCTGCGCGCCCGCGAGCGCTTCATTCTCTTCATCGACGAGATTCACACGATCCTCGGCGCCGGCTCCGCCCAGGGCACGACCGTCGACGCCTCGAACCTGCTGAAGCCGGGCCTCTCCGACGGAACGCTGCGCTGCATGGGCTCGACGACCTATCAGGAATACCGTCATTTCGAGCGCGACCGCGCCCTCTCGCGCCGCTTCCAGAAGATCGACGTCGGCGAGCCCTCGCCGGAGGAATGTGTCCGAATCCTCGAAGGGCTCGCGCCGCGCTACGAGGCCCATCACGGCGTCCACTACACCGCCCCGGCGCTGAAGGCCTGCGTCGACCTCGCCGTGCGCCACGTCAACGACCGCTTCCTGCCGGACAAGGCGATCGA
The DNA here is from genome assembly GCA_964519695.1 of uncultured Spirochaetaceae bacterium. Lineage (GTDB taxonomy): Bacteria > Myxococcota_A > UBA9160 > UBA9160 > UBA4427 > UBA4427. The sequence continues at coordinate 738 of CAZFKD010000259.1, read as the reverse complement.
CGTGCTCGACGAATCCGGCGCGGCGGTGCGGCTGCGGCCGGCCTCGAAAAAGCGCAAGACCGTGACCGTGCGCGACGTCGAGCGCGTCGTCGCGCGGATGGCGCGGGTGCCCGTCGAGTCGACGATCAGCGAGGACGCCTCGCGGCTCGCGCGGCTCGAATCGGATCTCAAGGCGGTCGTCTTCGGCCAGGACCGGGCGGTCGAGACCGTGGCCCGCGCGGTCAAGCGCGCGCGGGCGGGGCTCGGCGGCAACCAGAAGCCGACCGGCTCGTTCCT
>CAZFKD010000259.1:0-452 GCA_964519695.1 uncultured Spirochaetaceae bacterium | reverse complement strand
AGACCGAGCTCGCGAAGCAGCTCGCGGCGACCCTCGGCGTTCCGTTCCTGCGCTTCGACATGAGCGAGTACATGGAGAAGCATTCGGTCTCGCGCCTCATCGGGGCCCCGCCCGGCTATGTCGGCTACGACCAGGGCGGCCAGCTGATCGAGCAGATCCGCAAGCATCCCTATGCGGTGCTGCTGCTCGACGAGATCGAGAAGGCCCATTCGGACGTCTTCGACGTGCTGCTCCAGGTGATGGACCACGCGACCCTGACCGACAACCAGGGCCGCCAGGCGGATTTCCGCCACGTCACCCTCATCATGACCTCGAACGCCGGCGCCCGGGAGATGACCGCGCGCGCGATCGGCTTCACCGGCTTGCGCCGCGGTGACGGCAATCAGGAGATCGAGAAGATCTTCAGCCCGGAGTTCCGCAACCGGCTCGACGAGATCGTGCGCTTCGATCCG
>CAZFKD010000258.1:0-6588 GCA_964519695.1 uncultured Spirochaetaceae bacterium | reverse complement strand
CGATCTCAACAACGTCCTCACCGTGATCGTCGGCCATGCCGACCTGCTGGAGCTCGAGCTGGAAGACGGCCCGGGGCACGCCCCCGACTCCCCGCCCGCCCAGGCCCTCGACGAGATCCGCCTCGCCGCCGCGCGCGGCGCGAGCCTCGTCGAAGAGGTGCTGGCCTACGGTCGCAAGCGGCCCAGCGGCGCAGGGCCCGTCGACCTCGCTCAGGTCCTCATGCGGCTCGGCGCCCTGCTGCAGCGCATCGCAGGAAACGCGATCGAGCTGTCCTGCGAGGTCGAGCCGGCGCTTCCGCTCGTCCGGCTCGAGCGCGAGCGCTTCGAGCGCATCGTCGTGAACCTGGTCGCGAACGCGCGTCATGCGATCGAGGCCGGCGGCGCGCGACCGGGCAGGATCGAGCTGCGGCTCGAACGCGTCCGGGAGAACCCGCCTTCAGGCGCGACGGCCGGCGGAGATTCCGTCGGCGACGAGGGGGTGTGTCTGCGTGTCCGCGACGACGGCTGCGGCATGGATGCAGCCGTCCGTCAGCGGGTCTTCGAGCCCTTCTTCACGACGCGAAGCAGCGAGGGCGGCTCGGGCCTCGGTCTCGCCGACGTCGCCGAATTCGCCCGCGCATCCGGCGCGTTCGTCACCCTCGAGAGCGCGCCCGGCGCCGGCTGCGAGATCGCGCTCCGCTTTCCGGCGGCGGTCTCGAGCGCAGGCTGAGTCGCCGCGATCCGGGCGCTCTTCGCCCGCTCTCGCGCGCTTGCCCAAATCGCATCCCCCGCGCCTTCCGGCCCCTCCGGCTTCGCCTCCCCGCTCGCTCCGATCGGTTACCCTGCGCCGACGTCGGCGCGAGGAGGATCGATGCGCGAGTGGTTGTACGACGTGTTTCGCGAGCGTCCCTGGTGGATGAGCGCGACCATGATCTTCTGCGCCTGGATGGCGTTCGTGTACGTCCCCTGGGATCTCTTCGTGAAGCCGGTCGCGCGGGACGAAGAGATCTGGTTCGGGATCGAGTTTCGCGGGGTCTTCGCGAAGCTCGCCGCCTTGCCGCACTGGTTCGTGTATGGCGCCGCCGTCTACGGCTTCCGCCGCCGCCGGCCGTGGATGGCGATCTGGGCGCCGGTCTATGCGGCGCAGGTCGCCTTCAGCATCTACGTCTGGAAGGCGCTCGAGACCGGGGGGCTGACCGGGATCGTCTTCGGTCTGCTGCCCGCGCTCCCCATGGCCGGTCTCGCCTACGCCTTCTGGTCGAAGCGCGACTACTTCGCGCCGCGACCGCTCGGCCTCGTCGCGCGCTACGGCGACTGGGCGCTCGTGACGGGCGCCTCGTCGGGGATCGGCGCGGAGCTCGCGCGCCAGATCGCGGCGGACGGAATGAACGTCGTGCTCTCTGCGCGTCGCGGCGATCGGCTCGCCCGCCTCGCAGAGGAGATCGAGAAGGCGTCGGGGGTCTCGACGCGGGTCGTCGTCGCGGATCTGTCCGAGCGCGACGGTCAGGCGGCGCTGCTGGCCGGGGTCGACGATCTCGAGATCGGGCTGCTCGTGAACAATGCGGGGCTCGGCTATCAAGGCCGCTTCGATCTGCAGGACGGCGAGCGCCTGCGCCGGCTCGTCGCCGTCAATTGCGAGGCACCGCTCGTGCTGACGCACGCGCTCGCGCGGCGGATGTGCGAGCGCGGACGCGGCGCGGTGCTCTTCACGGGCTCGGCGGCCGGTCATCAGCCGCTGCCGCTCCACTCCGTCTACGCGGCGTCGAAGGCCTTCGATCGCATTCTCGGCGAGTCGCTCTGGGGCGAGCTGCGGGCGGCGAACGTCGACGTGACGGTGCTCGAGCCGGGCTCGACGCAGAGCGAGTTCCAGGCGGTGGCGGGGGAGATCCCGCATCCGGGCGCAGCGGCCCCGAGCGTCGCGCGCGCGGGGCTCGAGGCGCTCGGGCAGCAGCCCTCGATCGTGGTCGGCTGGTACAACTGGCTGCGGGCGAACGTCGCATCGCGTCTGCTGACGCGGCCGATCGCGATCCATGCCGCCCACGCCCTGATGCAGAAGCAGACGCCCGAGGACATGCGTTAGGCGCGCAGTCGGCGTCGCGTCCGTCCGGCGTTTTCGGCGCCTCGAACGGATCGGCACGTCGATTTCCCGGTCGGGAGCGGAGAAGAAGCGATGGCCCAGGCCTACTGGCTGATGAAGTCCGAGCCCTTCAAATATCCCTTCGAGCAGCTCGTCCGCGACGGCTCGACCTTCTGGGACGGCGTTCGCAACTACGAGGCGCGCAACAATCTCGCCGCGATGAAACGGGGCGATCTCGCGCTCTTCTACCACTCGAACGAGGGCAAGGAGGTCGTCGGCGTCGTCGAGATCGTGAAGGAGTCGTACCCGGATCCCACGACCGACGACGAGCGCTGGGTCGTCGTCGAGGTCGCGCCGCTCGTCGCCTTCCGGGAGCCGGTCTCGCTCGGCACGATCAAGGCCGATCCCGCGCTCTCGCAGATCGCGCTCGTGCGCCGCGGCCGCCTGTCCGTCGTCCCGCTGACGGCGACCGAGTTCCGTCACATCCTCGCGCTCGGCAAGACGAAGCTGCCGGGGCGCCGGTCGGGACGCTCGGCGCGCTAGTTCCCGAGCGCCGCGAGGGCGTCGGCGTACTCGTTCCAACGCAGGCCTTCGTGGGCCCGGATCCAGCGCAGCTCGATCCGCGGCTTCTCCTTCTTCAGCGCGTAGAGCTGCTTCACGAGGTCGAGGTTCTTGATCGGGCCGCCCTTGCGGGTCCAGCCGCGGCGTTCCCAGCCGACGGCCCATTCGTTGATCGTATTGACGCAGAGCTGGCTGTCCGAATGGACGACGAGATCCCGGTCGGCCGGCAGGGACTTGAACGCCTCGATCAGCGCGCGCAGCTCCATCCGGTTGTTCGTGGTATCGGGCTCGCGGCCGTGGCCCTCCGCCTTGATCTCGCCGCGCTCGACCCAGACCCAGCCCCAGCCGCCGGGGCCGGGATTCGGCTCGCAGGAGCCGTCGGTGAAGACGCCGTCCTCGGGGCCGTCGAAATGGGACTCGAGCACTTCGTCGGGCGTCAGCCGGCGCGTCGATCGCTGCGACATCAGGCGCTGACCCGGAAGTAGACGACGTCTCCGTCCTTCACGATGTAGTCCTTCCCTTCGACCTGCATGACGCCCTTCGCCTTCGCGCCGGCCTCGCCGCCGTTCGCGAGGTAGGCCTCGAACGGGATCACCTCGGCCCGGATGAAATGCTTCTCGAAGTCCGAGTGGATCTCGGCGGCGGCGCGCGGGGCGGCGGTGCCGCGGCGGACCGTCCAGGCGCGGATCTCCTTCGGGCCGGCGGTGAAGTAGGTGACGAGATCGAGCAGCGCGTAGGCGGCGCGGATCAGGCGGTTCAGGCCGGGCTCGTCGATGCCGAGGCTCGCGAGGAACTCCCGCTTCTCGTCCGCGGGCAGCTCGGAGAGCTCGGCCTCGATCTTGCCGCAGATGCGGACGACTCCCGCGCCCTGCTCGGCGGCGTAGGCCTCGAGCTCGGCGCTGTGGGCGTTTCCGCTCGCGAGGGCGTCCTCGTCGACGTTCGCGACGTAGAGGACGGGCTTCGCGGTCAGCAGATGGGCGTCGAGGAAGGCGGGGCGCAGCGGATCCGGGACGTCGAAGGTCCGGGCGGGCAGACCCTTGGCGAGATGCTCCCGGAGGGTCTCGAAGAACTCGACCTCCTGCTTGGCCGCTTTATCGCCCGAGCGGGCGATCTTGCGGGCCCGATCCGCGCGCTTCTCGACCGAGTCGAGGTCGGCCAGGCCGAGCTCGATCTCGATCGTCTCGACGTCGCGTCGCGGGTTCGGACCCCCGTCGACGTGGATGACGTTCTCGTCGTCGAAGCAGCGCACGACGTGGATGATCGCGTTGGTCTCGCGGATGTTGCCGAGGAACTGGTTGCCCAGCCCCTCCCCCTTGGACGCGCCCTTCACGAGCCCGGCGATGTCGACGAACTCGACCGTCGTCGGGACGACGGATTGCGACTGGACGATCGCCTGGAGCTGGTCGAGGCGCGGGTCCGGCACGATCACGACGCCCGTATTCGGCTCGATCGTGCAGAACGGATAGTTCTCCGCCTGGATCCCCGCTGCCGTGAGGGCGTTGAAGAGCGTGCTCTTCCCGACGTTGGGGAGGCCGACGATGCCGCAAGTGAGTGCCATGGGAGGCGCATGTTCCCGAATTCTCGCGCTTCTGTCATGTCGTCAGCGAAGCCGCGGCTCCTGCCCTCCGAGCAGGATCCGACACGGACGGGCCGACGAGGAATCCGCGCGGCGATCTAACGGGAAGTTAGTTTCGATCGCCGCGCGAATTCCCCTTTTCGATCGCGGGGCAGTTGTGAGAAACTGCATTCACGACGAAGGTCGGGGTGGGCGACGGAAGGTTCGAGGCACCGTCCGTTCGACCGTTCCGGTTCGGACTCGAGATCGGGACTGCACGAAGGCGACATCGCTCGTCGCCGAAATCAGCTGCTGGAGTCGGCGCATCCGGGGCGCCGATGGGGGAGACGGACAGGTCGGAGATCGATACGAGCGGAGTCGGGAAGCGACGACTCCGGGGATCGCAGCCCGCCCGAGGACGACCGAGCTCGCCGCAGGCCACGGAAGTCCGGTAGGGATCCAGCGGGAGTCCGAGTCGGAGGCCGGGCAGAGGCCCATTCGGAGCCCGAGGGTGCGAGGGATGCGAGGCCCGTGCGCGGCACTTTTGAAGGGCCGCTTTCGACCTGTGTGCAGGCTCGTTCGGGCGAGCGGGACCGGGACGGACTTCCATCGGATTCGGCGGGGATCGCGCTTCGGAGAACGAAGCCTGGTCCCCGCCGATTTCATTTGGAGAACGCCGGCGCCGCGCGAGCCAGCTCGCAACCGGCGCCTAGTCGCTGGCCGCGAGCCGGGCCAGCTCGCCGTCGATCACCCGGCTCAGATCCGCGACGTCGCGGGCGCCCTTCATCGGGATGCCGTTCACGAAGAAGGCGGGCGTTCCCGTGACCCCAGCGGCCTCGCCGGCCCGGGCGTCGTTCTCGACGTAGTCCTTGAAGCGTCCTTCTTCGATGCAGCGGTCCAGCGTCGCGCCATCGAGGCCGATCTCCCCGGCGATCGAATCGAAGCTCGTTTCGTCGATCCTGCCGTTCAGGGCGAAGATCGCGTCGTGGAAGGGCCAGAACTGCCCCTGCTCGTCGGCACACATCGCCGCCTCGGCGGCAGGCCGCGCGAAGGGATGGATCTGGTCCAGCGGGAAATGCCGGTGGACCAGCCGGACGTCTTCCGGGTATTTCGCCAGCACGTCGGCGAGCACCTTCCCGGAGCTGATGCAGTACGGGCATTGATAGTCGCTGAACGTCACGAGCGTGATCCGGGCGTCAACCGGCCCGCGCACGAGGCGCGTCGCCTCGACCTCCTGGCGCGGCGGCGCGAGCACCATCTCCCAGGACAGCGCCGCGAGCTTCGGATCGATGAATTCGTTCCATGCGGCGGACTTCCGCTCCTGGCCGAGCATCTGCTCGATCTGGGGCGCGATCGCGTCGAGCGGCGCGCCGCCGAGGCGCGCTTCGTTCTGCTTGTACCAGGTCGTGACGTCCTCGACCGAGACGGGCGCTGCGTTCGCGGTCACCTCTTCGAAGAGCGCGTCGGGCGTGAGGCTCTTCTTCGCGGCCTCGGCCTCGACGACATGGCGCTGGATCAGCTCGCGCACCGCCGATTCCCGCATCTCGTATTGCCGATCCTCGGGTTGGCGCAGGAACTCGTCGAGGAACTGCTCCTGCATCTGCTCGTTGAGCTCGCCGACGCTGATCTCGCGGCCGTCGAGCACGAGCGCAATCTGCTCGTCGCCCGGCCGCGCCTTCTTCGCGGCGCCCTTCGCGGACTCGTCCTCGCCGAGGCCGAGCCGACCACAGCCTCCGAGCAGCACGACCGCAGCGAAGATCGCGAGAGCGGGAGTGCGGCCGAGAGCGGGGCGGCGAGGGCGGGCGAGGGCGAACGGGTGCCCCGAGGCGCTGGATCGCGGTGAGCGCGGAGCGGGGATGGAGACGGCGTCGATGGGGTTTTTCATGCGGGCAGGGTATGCGTTTCCGGCCCGTCCGTCTCCTGGGAATCCTGCCGGTAGCGGGCGAGGAACTCGCGCGCGAAGTCCCCGTAGTCGCCGGCCAGGATCGCGGCGCGGGCGTCGCGGACGAGGCGTTGGTAGAAGCGCACGTTGTGGATCGAGCAGAGCACGGCCGACAAGACCTCGTTCGCCGCGAAGAGGTGATGGATGTACGCGCGGCTGAAGCCGCCGGTGCAGGTATAACAGTCGCACGAGCTGTCGACGGGGTAGGCGTCGCGGCGGAAGCGGCGATGGGTGAGGCGGAGGCGGCCGCGGCTCGTAAAGACCGTCGCCGAGCGGGCGTAGCGGGTCGGGATCACGCAGTCGAACATGTCGATCCCGAAGCCGATGCAGGCGATCAGGTCCTCGGGCAGGCCCACGCCCATCAGGTAGCGGGGCTTGTGCTCGGGGAGCAGGGGCGCGGCGTGGCGGGTCACCTGGCAGAGCAGCTCGTGGCCCTCGCCGACCGAGACGCCTCTGATCGCATAACCCGGGCAG